>CAYOTD010000001.1:0-34441 GCA_964406685.1 uncultured Solibacteraceae bacterium
TGGCCGAAGAAGCCGGCCACCGCGCCGCCGGCGATGGTGCCGGCGTAGACGCTCGACTGGTGAAGGCCCATGGCGCGCGAGCGGGTGTCGCGGCCGTGGTAGTCGGCCAGCAGCGACATCGAGGCAGGGTAATAGAAGGTCTCGCCCAGCCCCTCCAGCGCGCGGAACAGCACCAGGTGCCAGTACTGGGTCGACAGCGCCGTGGCGATGGTGACCAGCGACCAGAAGATCATGCCGCCCAGGATGAGCGCCTTGCGGTTGACGCGGTCGCCCACCAGCCCGGCCAGCGGCGCGCCAAAGGCGTAGACCAGCATGAACGACGAGCCGACCACGCCCAACTGAACGTCGCTCAACCCCATCTCCGCTTTGAGCAGCGGAAACACCGAGAAGATCGCCTGCCGGTCCGCGTAGTTGAAAAAGCACACGAACCACAGCATGGCGACGACCCACCACTTGTAGTGCCGTCCGAAGATCATAGGCAATCTCCGATTATAGCGGCCGGTCGAGCTCGACCTGGATGGCGGCGGTCTGCGCCGCGTTCGGCTGCCAGCAGGCGGCGCCGGTGAACACGCCTTCACGGACCGACAGCACCAGGAAGGCATACCACGGGCAGCAGTTCTTGAGGTCCGCCTCGGAGAAGCCGGCCTCGCCGTCGGGATGGGAGTGATAGATGCCCGTGATCTTGAGGCCGCGCTCGCGCGCTTCGCGGGTGGCCGCGAGCAACTCCTCGGGCAGGATCGCGTAGCGCTTGCGGCGCAATTCGGCCGCGTTGACCAGCGGCACGGCCAGGCGCACTTCGCCGCCCGCGCCCAGCATCGCGCCGCAGCATTCTTCCGGATAGGCGGCGACGGCGTGGGCCAGCATGGCGTCCCAGGCCTGGCGCGCGATGCGGAGGGCGCTCATTTCGCGGTCGACTTCCACAGCGCCTGGCGCAGGATGCCAAGCCAGGTTTCGACGTCGCGCTCGGGCAGGTTGAGACGGCGCACCATGCGACGGACCTTGAGCGCGGTCGAGGCGGCGGTCTTGGGGTTGGTGTAGCCGCTGGCGCCGAGCAACTCGATCAGCAGCGCGGTGACCCGCTCGACCTCGCCCGCCGCGGCCAGCGCCACCGGCTTGGGTTTCACGCCGGCCGCCTTGGGGTTGCGGCTCAGCTCGAAGAGGCACACCGCCACGGCCTGGCCCAGGTTCATCGAGGCGTGGGCGTCGCGGGTCGGGATGCGCACCAGCCAGTGGCAGTGGGCGAGGTCCTCGTTCGACAGGCCGAACTTCTCGCAGCCGAACAGCAGCGCGGCGCGGCCGCCGGCCAGGTGACGCCGCAGCAGGCGCCCGCCGTACTCCAGGCGGCGCAGCGGGTGGTGCAGCTCGCGGTGGCCGATCGAGGTGGTGCCGACCACCAGGGTGCAGTCGGCGACCGCGTTGTCCAGGGAGGAGAAGACCTCGGCCGCCTCCAGCACCGCGGCCGCGCCCACCGCCGACCGGGCTTCGCGCCAGGCCACGTCGTAGGGACTCACCAGCCTGAGCCGCGTGAAGCCGAAATTGCTCATGGCCCGCGCGGCGGCGCCGATGTTCAGCGGGTTGCGCGGGGCGACGAGAACGATGCTGAGCCGGTCCGGGTCTACCGCAGCTCCTCCATGATCTGATCCAGCGCCTGTTTCGGCGGCCGGGTCACGGACTCGGGAAGCAGTGCCAGCGGCTCCCCGGTCAGGTTCAGCATCTCGACCAGATTGCGCTCCTGCGGGCTGACGTAGAGCAGTCCGGTGAGCACTTCGTGCGCGCGCTGCGCTTCATGAATGGCGCGCACGGCGTTCAGCTTGTCCGTGGGGTCGTAATCACGGTCGATCTTACGCAGCCGGATGTGCGAGCCGTCGTGCAGCTCGACGTCGCGCACTTCGCCCTCGGCCATCTCCAGCGAGATGTCTTCGAACGCGGGCACGAAGCTCAGATCGTGCAGCGCCAGGTCGTGCTCCTTCATGTAGGCGTAGGACTTGGTTGAACCCTCGTGATCGTTGAAAGTCACGCACGGCGAGATGACGTCGATCACCGACAGGCCCTTGTGCGCGATGGCGGCTTTGAGGATCGCCTGCAACTGCTTCTTGTCGCCGGAAAACGAGCGCGCCACCAGGGTCGCGCCCATCTCGATGCCCAGCAGGCAGCAGTCGATGGCCGGCATGTCGTTGACCACGCCGGTCTTCAACTTCGAGCCCAGGTCGGCGGTGGCGGAGAACTGGCCTTTGGTCAGCCCGTAGACGCCGTTGTCCTCGATGATGTAGACGAGAGGCACGTTGCGCCGCAGCATGTGCATGAACTGGCCCAGCCCGATGGAGGCGGTGTCGCCGTCGCCCGAGACGACGATGCCCAGCAGGTTGCGGTTGGCCAGCATGGCGCCGGTGGCCACGGCCGGAGCGCGGCCGTGGACGGCGTTGAAACCGTGCGCGGCGCTCAAGAAGTAAGCCGGCGATTTGGACGAGCAGCCGATGCCGCTGAACTTGGCCACGCTTCGCGGCTCGACGCCCATCTCGTAGAAGCACTCGATGATGCGCTCGGAGATGGCGTTGTGGCCGCAGCCGGCGCACAGCGTCGATTTGGCGCCCTTGTAGTTGACGATCTCCAGGCCGAGGCGGTTCACCTTCTTGGGCGGGGGCGTCACGGTGGCGCTCATAGTTCCTCCTGGCGGACGATTTCGTCCGTAACCGTGCGGGCGTCCAGCGGCAGGCCGCCGTAGTAGCGTACGCTGCGCAGCCGGGCGATTTCGTCGGGGGACATCTCCAGCCGCATCAGGGCCAGCATCTGCGCGTCGCGGTTCTGGTCTATGACATAGACGCGCGCGTGGCGCGTCACGAACTCGCTCAACTCCGGCCCAAAGGGATATGCTTTCAGCCGCAGGTGGCTGGTCTCCAGGCCGTACTCTTTCCGCAGTTGGTTGCGGCTCTCCTCGGCGGCATAGAGCGAGGTCCCGTAGCTGATGATTCCGATCGACGCCGCCGGGTTGACATCCATGTCCGGCGCCGGCACGTGACCGCGCATGGTCTCGAACTTGCGCTCCAGGCGGTCGACGTTGTTCATGTAGTCGTCTTCGCGCTCGCTGTACTGCGCCTTCTCGTTGTGCCCGCTGCCGCGCGCGAAATAACCGGCGGCGGGGTGGCTGGCGCCGGGCAGCGTCCGGTAGCCGACGCCGTCGCCGTCGACGTCCTTGTAACGCGCGAACCCGCCCAGCCGGTCCAGATCCTCGGAGGTCAGCACCTTGCCGCGGTTGAGCGGCCTGGAGGGGTAGGGGAACGGCTCCGACATCCAGTTGTTCATGCCCAGGTCGAGATCCATCATGACGAAGACCGGGCACTGGAACTGCTCGGCCAGGTCGAAGGCCTCCATCGCCATGGTGAAACACTCGCGCGGGGAGGCGGGGAAGTACATTGGATGGCGCGTGTCGCCGTGCGACAACAGCGCGGTGCTCAGCACGTCTCCCTGCGCGGTGCGGGTGGGCAGGCCGGTCGACGGCCCGACGCGCTGCACGTCGAAGACCACGGCCGGGGCCTCGACGTAGTAGGCCAGGCCGGTGAATTCCGCCATCAGCGAGATGCCGGGGCCGGAGGTGGCGGTGCAGGCGCGCGCGCCCGCCCAGCCGGCGCCGATCACCATGCCGAGGGCGGCCAGTTCGTCTTCGGCCTGCACCACGGCGAAGGTGGCCTTGCCGGTCTGCTGGTCGACGCGGTAGCGCTTCAGGTAGGCCGACAGCGCGTCGATCAGCGAGGAGGAGGGGGTGATCGGATACCAGGGAACCACGGTGACGCCGGCGAACAGGCAGCCGAGCGCGGCGGCGGCGTTGCCCTCGATGATGATCTTGCCGGCCGTCTGATCCATCCGCTCGACGCGGTACGGGCCGGTCTTGGGAAGGCTCTTTTCGGCGAACTCGCGCCCGGCCTGAACGGCGTTCCAGTTCAGGTCGGCGGCCTTCGCCTTGCGCGCGCCGAACTGTTTGTAGAGCGCCTTGCGGATCTCTTCCGGATCGATGCCGAGCAACTGCGCCAGGATGCCGTCGTAGATCATGTTCCGCACCAGCTTGCGGAGCTTGGCTTCGGGGCAGACCGGGGCCACCAGCTTGTCGAACGGCACGGGGTAGAAGTGCAGGCCGCCGCGCAGCTCGTTCAGCTTCAGCGGCTCGTCGTAGACGACCATCGTGCCGGGAGCCATTTTGGCCACGTCGTCGCGGGCCGTCTCCGGGTTCATCGCCACCAGGATGTCGACCTCTTTCTTGCGGCCGATGTAACCGTGGCGGCTGGCGCGGATGGTGAACCAGGTGGGCAGCCCGGCAATGTTCGAGGGAAACAGGTTCTTGCCCGAAACCGGGATGCCCATCTGAAAGATGGAGCGCATCAGGACGGTGTTGGCGGTCTGGCTTCCGGAACCGTTGACCGTCGCCACCTGGATGCTGAAATCGTTGGTGATGATCTGCGCCGTTTCGCCCCCCAAAGACGGCGCGGGCGTCACTTCAGTAGTAGACATGGATTGCGCGCGGGCACCAGCCCCTTCTCCTGGTTACCAATTATATGGGATGCGCCGCCGTGCCCGCGCGCTTCAAGACCGGGCTCTCCCTCTACCGCTCGTGCGCGTCTTCGAGATAGGTGTAACCGCTCAGGCCGTCTTCGTAGTAGCGCAGCAGGCGGCCCGATTCCTCGTAGCCGATCTTGCCTTCCCGCACCGCGCTCTCCACGTCGCGGCGGAACTGGTCCAGCAGCGTGCGGCTGTTGAACTGCACGTAGTCGAGGACCTCGCGCACGGTGTCGCCCTGGATCACGGTGTCCAGGATCACCTCGCCGTTGTCGCCCAGGCTGACGTGGACGGCGTTGGTGTCGCCGAACAGGTTGTGCAGGTCGCCCAGGATCTCCTGGTAGGCACCCACCAGGAACGCGCCCAGGTAGTAGGGGTTGCCGTTGAAGGGGTGCAGCGGCAGGGTCTTCTTCACGTCGCGGCGGTCGATGAACTGGTCGACCTTGCCGTCGGAATCGCAGGAGACGTCGCCCAGGATGCCGTGCCGCGACGGCGGTTCCTCCAGCCGGTGGATCGGCAGGATGGGGAACAGTTGTTTGACGGCCCAACTGTCGGGCATGCTCTGGAACAGGGAGAAGTTGCAGAAGTAGGTATCCGACAGCATGCCCTCCAGGCCCTCGAGCTCTTCCGGGAAGTACTCGAGGTCCTTCGCCATCCGCTGAATCCGGCGGCAGATGGCCCAGTACAGGTTCTCCGCCATGCTGCGCTGGGCGAGGGAGAGGTAGCCCAGGCTGAACAGGTTCAACGCCGAATCCAGGGCCTGCTGGGCGTCGTGGAAGCTCTCCAGCAGGTTCTTCGCCGACAGGCCGCGGAAGGTCTCCAGCAGGTCGACCAGGGGTTGTTCGGCGTCGTCGGGGAGTTCTTCGGGGATGTCCTCCTCGCCGAAGCCGCTGACGCCCAGAACGTTGAACACCAGCGCGCTGTGGTAGGCGGCGATGGCGCGCCCGCTCTCGCTGACGATGGTGGGGTGCGGCACCTCGGCTTCGTCGCAGATGCTCTGGAGGTGATAGACGATGTCGTTGGCGTACTCTTGCAGCGTGTAGTTCACGCTGGATTCGAAGTCGGTCTGCGAGCCGTCGTAATCGATGCCCAGCCCGCCGCCGACGTCCATGTACTTCAGTCCCGCGCCCGCCCGCTTGAGATCGGCGTAGATGCGGGCCGATTCGATCACCGCCGCCTTGATCTGCCGGATGTTGGTGATCTGGCTGCCCAGGTGGAAATGCAGCAGCTCGAGGCAGTCCTCCATGCCGAGGGACTTCAGGTATTTCAGCGCCCGCAGCGCCTCGGTGACCGTGAGGCCGAACTTCGAGCGGTAGCCGCCGGAGGACTTCCACCGACCCGAGCCGCGGCTGGCAAGCTTCACGCGCAGGCCGATGGAAGGCCGCAAGCCCACCCGCCCGGCGTACTTCACGACGAGATCGAGCTCGGTGTACTTCTCCACCACGGGGATGATCCGCCGGCCGATCTTGGCGGCCAGCATCGCCATCTCGATGAACTCGTCGTCCTTGAAGCCGTTGCAGATGATGGGGGTCGCGTTGTCGGCCACCGCGAGGACCGCCAGCAGCTCGGGCTTGGAGCCCGCCTCCAGTCCGAAGCCGTAGGGGCGGCCGAACTGGAAGACTTCTTCCACCACCTGCCGCTGCTGGTTCACCTTGATGGGATAGACGCAGCAGTAGCCGCCCTTGTAGCCGTGGTCGGAAATGGCGCTGTCAAACGCCTGGTGGACTTCCGCCACGCGGTGCTTCAGGATCTCGGCGAAGCGGATCAGGATCGGCAGGTTGATGCCGCGCAGGATGAGCGTGTCGACGAGTTCCTTCAGATCGATCCAGCGGCTCATCTCCTTGGTGGGGTGCACCAGCAGGTGGCCGTTCTCGCCCACCGAGAAGTAGCCTTTGCCCCAACTGGCCACGTCGTACAACTCCGCCGCGTCGCCGACGGTCCAGCGGTCGGAAGGCTCGCGCACAACCACACCATCGCTCAATTTCGACTTCAAATCGGGTTCCTCACGATCCAAGTGTCCTTCGAATCGCCCGGCCGGGCAAGTAGTATCCTGGCGGCGGCGCTCCCGCGCTCAGGCGGCCGCCCGCGCGTGCACGCCGCGCAGAAACCGCAGCCCTTCGGAGGCCAACTGCTCGGGCGTGTCGGCCAGCTTGCGCCAGATGCAGCACAGCTTCGCGATCTTCTCCATGTTGGGGTCGAACGACTCGATGGTGACGCAGCCGTCGTACCCGATCTGTTTCAGCGCGCCGAAGAACTCGGCCCACGGCACCATCCCGGTGCCGGGAATGCCGCGCTGGTTCTCACAGGCATGGACGTAGCCCAGGTGGGCGCCGGTTTCCAGAACCGCGCGGGCGAAGCTCTCCTCCTCGCGGATCATGTGGAAGGTGTCCAGGTGGACGCGGATATTGGGCGTGCCCACTTCCCGGATGAAACGGACCGCGTCGGCCGCAATGTTGATGAAATGCGATTCGAAGCGGTTCACCGGCTCGATGCCGAGGATCAGTCCGGGCGCCGCGCTTAACGCATACGAGGCGATCTCCCGGTAACCCTCCACCGCCCAGTTCCACTCCTGCTGGGTTCGCGGGCGGCCGCTCAAGTAGCCCCAGCCGCAGTAGATCATGCCGCCGAAGACCCGCGCGCCGGCCTCGGCGCTCAAGTCGATCAGGTGCCTGGAGAAATCGATGCCGCGCCGGCGCACCGCCGCGTCGGGCGAGATGATGTTGTATTCCAGCGGCATGCCGTAGCCGGTGTTGATCACCAGGCCCAGGTCGCGCGCGGCGGCCTTGACCTTCGCCGCCGGAAAGTGGTCCGGGTCGAAGGGGATGATCTCGACGGCGTCAAAGCCCATCGCCTTGCACTTGTCCAGCAGCGGCAGGTCGTTTTCCAGAAACGTCTCACGGAACAGGAGCGAGTGGATTCCAAACAGCATCAGTCACCTTCCCTCGGAATGCTACCACCATCGCGGCCGCCGCGGGGCGCCCGGCCGGGTCCGGACACGTTAGAATCGATCTCATGCTTGACGGAAAGAAGGCGCTGGTCACCGGCGCCAGCAAGGGAGTCGGAAAGGGAATCGCGCTTGCCTTGGCGCGCGCCGGCTGTGACGTGGCGGTGAACTACAACTCGGATGCGGCGGGCGCCGCCGCGGTGGTGGAGGAGATCGTCGCCATGGGCCGCGCCGCCTTCGCGGTTCCGGCCAACGTCGGGCTGTCGGCGGAGGTGGATCGCATGTTCGCCGAAGTGCTGGCGCGCTTCTCCACGCTCGACATCCTGGTGAACAACGCCGGCGTGCAGACCTGGAAGCCGCTGCTTGAGCTCGAGGAGCGCGAATGGGACCGCGTGCTGAACACCAATCTCAAGGGCACGTTCCTGTGCACGCAGCGCGCCGCGCGGCACATGAAGGAGCACGGCGGCGGGCGCATCATCAACATCGGTTCCGGCTCGAACAAGTGCCCCTTCCCGAACCTGGTCGACTACACGGCCAGCAAGGGCGGCATCGAGATGTTCACCCGCGTGGCGGCGGTGGAACTCGGCCGCTACGGGATCACGGTCAACTGCGCCGCGCCCGGCGCCATCGAGATCGAGCGCACAAAACTGGAAACCGGCGACTACGCTTCGACCTGGGCCGGGCTGACGCCGCTGGGGCGCATCGGCACGCCGGCCGACGTCGGCGACGTGGTCGTATTCCTGGCCGGCGACGCCGCGCGCTTCGTCACCGGACAAACCATCTGGATCGACGGCGGGCTGTTCACTCGCCCCGCCTGGCCGTACGCATAACCATGCCCTCGAATTGGACCAGACGCACGTTTCTGATGAGCGCGGGTCATGCCATTGCCCGCGCCACGGCGGCCGCGCCGCGCCGCAACGTTCTGTTCATCGCCAGCGACGATTTGAACCATCGCTTCTCGGCCTATGGCGACCAGCTGGTGCGCACGCCGAACCTCGACTCGATCGCCCGCCGCGGGGTGCGCTTCGACCGCGCCTATTGCCAGTTCCCGCTGTGCAGCCCCTCGCGGACCTCCGTCATGACCGGTTTGGCGCCGGATGCGACCGGCGTCTACAACCTGACCACGCACTTCCGCGAACGGCTGCCGGAGGTGGTGACCCTGGGACAGGCGTTTCAGAAGAACGACTACTTCACGGCGCGAGTGGGCAAGATCTACCACTACGGGAATCCGGGTCAGATCGGCACCAACGGCCTCGACGACGCTCCCACGTGGAACCAGCGCGTGAACCCCATCGGCGTGGACAAGACCAAAGAGGAGCCGCTGCTCACCAACTTCACGCCGAAGCGCGGCCTGGGCAGCTCGGTGTCGTTCCACGCTTCCGCCGCCCGCGACGAGGAGCACACCGACGGCATCGTGGCGGCCGAGACGATCCGGCTGATGGAAGAGAACCGCGGCCGCGCGTGGTTTCTGGGCGCGGGGTTTTACAAGCCGCACTGCCCGTGGATCTCGCCCTCGAAGTACTTCGATATGATCCCGCTCAGCAAGGTCAAGCTGGTCCCGTTCGAAGAGTGGGAGATGAAGATCGCGCCGCACTGGGCGTACTTCACCGTGCCGGCCAACTGGGGCCTGTCGGAGAAGCAGCGCCTGGAGGCGACGCGGGCCTATCTCGCGGCCATCCTGTTCCTGGACGCGCAGGTGGGCAAACTGCTGGACGCCGTCCGGCGGCTGGGGCTGGAGGCCAACACCACCATCGTGTTCTGGAGCGATCACGGCTACGGGCTGGGCGAACACGGCCAGTGGATGAAGCAGACGGTGTTTGAGTACGCGGCGCGTTCTCCGTTGATGATGTGCGGCGCGGGTGTCGAGTCGCGCGGGCGGCCCTGCGGCCGGACGGTCGAGTTCCTCGACCTGTATCCGACCCTGGCCGATCTGTGCGGCCTGCAAAACGTCCCCAAGGGGTTGCACGGGACGAGCCTGCGCGCGTTACTGAAGGACCCGCGCGCGCCGTGGGTGCGCCTGGCGGTCACGCAGGTCCACCGCGCCCGCCAGCCGGAGCCGGTGCGCGGCTACTCGCTCCGCGACGGGCGGTACCGCTACACCATGTGGGACGAGGGCCGCGAGGGCGAAGAGCTGTACGACTACGCCAAAGACCCGCGCGAGCTCAAAAACCTGGCGGCCGAGCCCGGCTCGGCGGCGCTCAAGGCGGGGCTGCATACACAACTGCAAACGATTCTTGCGGCCCGGCGCTCAGCTTCGGCGAACTAATTCCGTCCGGCGTCGTCTATATGTACCAGTCATGCTCGGTGCCACTCTTGTCGATTCTCTTCGGCAGGACCTGAAATACGGCCTGCGTCAACTGCGTCAGAAACCCGGCTTTACGCTGACGGCGGTCCTCTCCCTGGCTCTCGGCATCGGCGCCAACACGGCCATCTTCACCCTGGGCGACCAGATCCTTCTGCGGCTGATGCCGGTGGACAAGCCGCAGGAGTTGGTGCAGCTTCGCCTCAGGGGAGGCCGGGTCGGTTCGCAGAGCGGTGACGGCCAGCACACCTTTTCGCATCCGATGTACCTGGCCCTTCGCGACCGCAACACCGTCTTCTCCGGCCTCACCGGCCAGCGTATCGAGTCGGCCAGCCTTATGGGGGAGGACCGCAGCGAGGTGGTGAGCGTGGGCCTGGTGGCGGGAAACTACTTCAACGTGTTTGGCATCCGGCCCCACCTGGGCCGGGTGTTGACGCCCGAGGACGACCGGCTGCGCAATGGCCACCCGGTGGCGGTGCTTCAGTATGATTTCTGGCAGAGCCGGTTCGGCGGCCGGCCGGAGATGGTGGGCTCCACCATCCGGTTGAACGGATCGCCGTTCACCGTCATCGGCGTGGGAGCGCCGGGCTTCGAAGGGACCGACGTCGGCCTGCCCACCAACCTGTGGGTACCTGTAATGATGAAGCCCACCATCACGCCCACCTGGGACGCGCTCCAGGACGAGCGGAATGCGTGGTTCTACCTGTTCGGCCGGCTCAAGCCGGGCGTCGGCCAGGCGCAGGCGCAGGCCGCCATGAAGGTGCTGTTCCGCCAGATCCAGGAAGAGGAGCTGAAGCTGGCGTTCTTCCAGAAGAACCCCGAGTTCAAGGAACGCTTCTTGCGCGGCGATTTCACGCTGATTCCGGCCTCGCGCGGCCAGTCTGCCCTGCGCTCCCGCTTCGAGCGCCCGCTGATCGTGCTGGAGTGGCTGGTGGGCGCGGTGCTGCTGATCGCCTGCGCCAACCTGGCGAGCCTGCTGCTGGCGCGCGCGGCGGCACGGCAGCGGGAGATCGCCATTCGGGGGGCACTGGGCGCGGCCCGCGGCCAACTCGTGCGCCAACTCTTTCTCGAAAGTCTTCTTCTCGCCGTCGCGGGCGGTGCGGCGGGGTTGTGTCTCAGCTTGTGGCTGGCGCGGGTACTGCTACGCTTCCTGCCCTTCGATCCCGCCAACCTGTCCCTGACCACCGCGCCGGATCTGCGCGTGCTGTTGTTCTCGATCGGGATCACGCTGTTGACCGCCGTGGTCTTCGGCCTGTTCCCCGCTTTCCAGGGCGCGCGTGTCGAGCCGGGCCGGACGCTGAAGGAAGAGGCGGGGGCCATCGCCGGAGGGCACGTGCGGTTGCGGAAAGCATTCGTCGCCCTTCAGGTGGCACTGTCGTCGCTGCTGCTGATCGGCGCGGGGCTGTTCGCGCGCACGCTGCACAATCTTCAGAAGGTCGATCTCGGGCTGAAGGCAGAGAACGTCGTCACTTTCGGCGTGAGGCCGGCCACGGTCTACGACGAGGCGCGCAAGCGGCAGGTCTTCCACGAAGTGATCGAGGGGTTGGAGGCCGTGCCGGGAGTCAAGAGGGTGGGCGCCAATACCCAGCGGCTCCTGAGCGGATGGCGGTGGGATGCCAGTATCACCTTGCCCGGAGTCGAGCCGAAGGGCGCCGACTATCCCTGGAGTTTCTTCAACTCCATCACACCCGGTTACTTCGAGGCCCTGGGTATTCCCGTCAAGCGCGGCCGCGATCTCACCTGGAACGACTGGGGCGGCACGCGGCGCCTGTGCCTGGTCAACGAAGCGCTGGTGAAGGAGTACCTGGGCGGCGCCAACCCGGTGGGACGCATGTTGGCGCAGGGAACCAAGGCCACCCCGGACATCGAGATCATCGGTGTGTTCGGCGATGCCCGGTACGACGACGTGCGCGGCACAATCCCGCGGCAGATCTTCGTCGCCATGGACACGCGGCTTCGCAACACTTCCGGTTTCAACGTCTATGCCCGCGTCGTGGGCGATCCGCGGCCCATCATGCCGCAGCTTCGCGAGAAGGTGCGCCGCATCGATCCGAATCTGGTCGTCGCCGACATGCGCACCCTCGACGACCAGCTCAACATGCGCCTGGCGAACGAGCGGCTGCTGTCGTTCCTCTCCATCGGCTTCGCGCTGCTGGCGACTCTGCTGGCGGTGGTGGGCCTGCACGGCGTGCTGGCCTTCGTGGTGGCGCGGCGGACGCGCGAAATCGGCATCCGGATGGCGCTAGGGGCCGGACAGGGAGGCGTCATCCGGCTGGTGCTGCGCGAGGTACTGCCGTTCATTGTGGCGGGGGTGGTGGTGGGAGTGGCGGGCGCTATCGTCGCCGGCCGGTACGTGGAGAGCCAGCTTTTCGGTGTGAAGGCGAACGACCCGCCCATCTTCCTGATGAGTGTGGCGGCGCTGCTGGCGGCGGCTCTGGCGGCGGCGTTTCCGCCCGCCTGGCGCGCTTCGCGCATCGATCCGGTGCGGGCCCTGCGGCACGAGTAGAGCTACGCCGTTCTGGCCGGCAGCTTCAGCCGGAAGAGCAGGAACGCGCCCGCTACCAGCGCCAGTCCGGAGAGTTCGAAAGCCACGGAGAGGCCAAGGAAGGTCTTCAGCCACCCGGCCATTGCCGCCGCCACCCCGCCCACGACGCAGGCGGCCATGTTCAGGATGCCGTAGGCCGAGGCGCGCATCTCGGGGGCGCAGATCTGGCTGACCACGGGCATGGAGTTGGCGTCGTAGAAGCCGCGGCCCAGCCCGTAGGTTGCCAGCGCCAGAATCAGCAGCGCCTGCGAGGCGGTCAGCCCGATCACGAACAGAAACGGCGCGCCGATGGCCAGCCCCACGGCCTGAGTGAGAAGCCGGGCGCGGGGGGAGCGGCGCGACCAGCGGTCCGCGAAGATGCCGCCGGTGACCACGCCGGCGAAGCTGGCGGCCTGGATGAAGAAGGTCGCGAAGAAGCCCGCCTCGGTCAGGCTCATGCGGAACTGCTCGTAAAGGAACACGGGCAGCCAGGTGTAGGCCACCCAGCCGGCGAAGGAGAACAGGCTGAAGGCCGCCACGACGGTCTTGAATCCGGGAAGTCCCAGCAACGTCCGCATGGACGAGGCGAACCGGGGCGCGTGCGCGGAGGCGAGGCGCGACTCTCCCGCGCGGCGCAGGAAGAAGTAGAGGATGGTGACGTAAGCGACGCCGACCCCGCCCAGGATGACGAACACCGGGCGCCAGCCGTAGTGCTGGCCCATCCAGCCTCCGCCCACCCCGCCCAGCACCACGCCCGCGTACAGCCCGCTCTGGTGCAGGCCGGTGGCGAGAGACCGCGACCGCTCGCTGTGCGCCTCGACGATCATGGCGAGGGCGGCCGGCAGATAGCAGGCCTCGCTGATGCCCATCAGCGCCCGCGCCGTCAGAAGCTGGGCGATGTTCTGGGCGTGCCCGGTGAGCCAGGTCACCGCGCTCCACACCAGCAGGCTGATCAGCACCACGCGCGCGCGGCCGAAGCGGTCGGCCAGGTATCCGGCGAACGGGCTCAACAGGCCGTAGACCCACAGAAACACCGTGCTGGTCAGGCCGAGCTCGACACTGCCGGCGTTGAGGTCCTTTCCCACCAGCGGGAACAGCGAGAAGATCACCTGCCGGTCGAGGTAGTTCAACAGCGCGACGACCCACAGCAAGGCTACCAGGAGCCAGGGGTTCAGGCGGCGATCCATCGGCGCTCAGGCTTTCAGGAAACCGTCCGGCGCGAACCCGGCCTCTTCGACGTCCTTGCGGAGTTGCAGTTCCTCGTCCCGGTTCAAACCGCGGCGCGGCGCCGCGCAGACGCCGGCGGAAATCCCGGACCAGGTGAGCAGCGTTTTCAGGGCGGCCAGCATGGGATAGCGGAGAACGGCGCGGATCAGATCGTTGATCCGATCCTGCACCCGCCGCGCCTCGGCGAACTTGCCGGCGCCCGCCAACCGGTACACCTCGACGAACAGCTCGGGAATCAGGTTATAGAAGCTGCCGATGCCGCCGCAGGCGCCCATCAGAAGGCCCGCGACGAACACTTCGTCGCGCCCGCTGAAGATGACCCGGCCGGCGCGCGAGATCAGCGAGAGGCGATAGAGATCGAAATCGGTGAACTTCAACCCAATCACTTTGGGGATCGCGCAAAGCTCGTCGATCTGCCCCAGGGTGCGCACGGCGCTGGAGAACTCGGGGAAGTAGTAGACCAGCACCGGTACTTCGCTGGCTTCGGCGACGGCCTGGTAGTAGTGGTGCGTTTCGGCGAAGCTGAAGCGGGAATCGGGCGGCAGGCTGCTGATGGCGTGCGCTCCCGCCTCCGAGGCGTGGCGCGCCAGATCCACGGCGTCGGCGGTGCGCGCGGAGCCGACGTGTACCACCACCGCACGGCCGGCGGGCGAGTTCTTCACCGCGACCTCGGCCGCTTTCTTGCGCACGGCCAGGGGCAGGGTGAGTCCCTCGCCCGTCTGTCCGCAGACGTAGAGGCCGTGCGAACCGGCGGCATACAGCCGCTCGAGCAGTTTCTCAAAGGCGGATGTCGCCAGCTTTTCGTCTTCCGTCAGCGGCGTCACAACCGCCGGCAGGACTCCTTGCAAAGCAATGTCCATCGTATTGGTTTTACCACATGCGCCTGTTCAACCTTGCTCCCGTTCGATCTCCGCGAGCACCTGGCGGCAGTTGAAAACCTTCTCCACCAGGTCCAGCGGCCGGTAGTAGTAGTGATTGGAGGCCTCGTAGGCGATCAGCGAATTTTGCCGTGCGGGATGGAACTGCCGCCGGGCAATGGTCTCCTCGTCGCGGGCGATGGCGGCCATTCGCGCCAGGGTGGCCTTGCGCTCCGCACCGTCCGCGGCGTCCATTCTGGCGCGCAGCAGGTAGAACTCCACCTGGTTCGCCACGCTCTGGAAGTGATGCAGACAGGTGGCGGCGATCTCGCGGTCGCAGGCCGCCAGCCGGCCGCGCGTCTTTCCCGCCTTGGCTCCGGCGGCCTCCAGCGCTTTCAATCCTTCCTCCCATCCCTTCGCCATCCGCCGGAACTGGCTCAGCACAACCTCCGGCGGATAGGCCCCGCACCAGGCCTTCAGGTCGTCGGAGGGATACAGGATCATCGAGGCCCGCCGGCCGGAGCGGCGCAGGCGCAGCAGGTTCGCCGGGCCGTGCTGCGTGGGAATCGTGTAGACCGCCACGCCGTAGGGGAACTCGGTGAAAGCTTCGCTGAACTTCCTCCAGGCCTCCACCAGCAGCGGCGCGGCGGATTCTCCGTAGCGCTGGCGGGCGACATCGGCCAGGATCTCGTCGTTGGTTCGCCGCGGCTCGAAATACCACGCTTTGGCCGCGGCCAGGTTGGGCGAGGGATACCCGCCGCAGGTCCACGAGGGCATGATGCCGGTAACCCCCGCCCCCGCCAGCCGCCGGCAATGCTCCACAATCAGGTGCGGCACCGGGATGTAGGGCGTGGCCGAAATCTCCCAGGTGTT
Source organism: uncultured Solibacteraceae bacterium (assembly GCA_964406685.1). GTDB lineage: Bacteria > Acidobacteriota > Terriglobia > Bryobacterales > Bryobacteraceae > JACQZT01. The sequence goes on from CAYOTD010000001.1 coordinate 15,273, forward strand.
GTTGAACTGGAGCTTGGCCATGGGCCGGATGCCGCGGCTTCGCGCCAGCTTCCAGTTCGTCGTGGCGCGCGGTCCCGGCCCGACCACGGAGATTGAATACTCGCCGACCCGCGTGCGGACGCCGCCGCGCTCCACCGGCTGGAACCACTCGCTGATGCTCATGGTGCGCACGTCGCGCGGCAGCAGCGGGATCAAGTTGGCCGACAGCTCTTCGGTCCAGCCCCAGTCCCAGGCGATCACTTCGGCCGACTTGCTCGACCGCCGCACGCCGTCGCGGAAGGTGGTCAGCAACTCCGCGAACACCTCCCAGCTCTTGCGCTGCGAGCAGCGCGGGCAGCCCTTGGCCACCGGCGCCGCCACGCCCCACGATCCGCCGTGCGAGAAGCAGTTGGTGAAATTCTCCGAGCTGCTGATGGAGAAGACCCCGCCCAGCCCCGGCGCGGCGCGGAAGACGTGCGCCAGGGTATCGGCGATCCACTCGCGCACTTCGGGCACGCTGGTGCAGATCGCGTGCAGGCCCTTGGAGGACGAGCCTCTCATCTCCGGATGCCGCGCGAAGAACTCCTCCCGCATGGCACGTGGCTCGTTCAGGTAGAGGTACAGCTTCATCCCGAAGCGCCGCGCCCGCTCGGCCAGCCGGTCCAGGTTCTTGAGGCGCAGTTCGCAGTTGGCGCCGAACTCCGGGAAGGTCCTCGACGGCGCCAGCGTGTTCAGCACCGCCTGCATCCAGACGCCGTTGATGCCCACGCGCGCCAGTTTTTCCAGATACCCGTCGGGCAGCGGGTCGATGTCGGTCTCCACCAGCGGGTCGCCGTAGAGGGCGAAGTACGAGTAGAGATAGCGCGGATTCCAGGCGCATCGGCGCGCCGCCTTGCCCGGCGCCAGGAAGGGCGCGCCGCGGCGCTCCATCGCGTCCTGAAGAAAGTAGATGCCCTGGAGCACGCCCGACTCGTCACCTCCCGTGATGCGCACCTCGCCTTCCCCGGTCTCGATCTCGAAGCTCTCGGCGGCGTCCACGCGCGCCGGGTCGACGGCGAGCCGGATCGCGCGGCCTCCGCCCAGGCGCGCGCCCATGGCGGAGGTGAGGTATTCGCGGAAGCGCGCGGCGGCCTCGCGCAGGATGGCGCCTTCCGGCTGCGCCACTTCCCAGCCGCGCGTGAGGTCGATCTCGCCGGCGGTGGGAGCCAGGCCCGGCTCGCGCAGGGGCGCGAACGAACGGCCGCTCAGCTCCCGGATGAAGTCGAAGCACTCCTCGCCGCGAAGGCCCATGGCGGCGCCGAACGCCTCGCGCACGATCCCCTTGAGCCTTGCCGCCGCTTCGCGCTCGCGCGCCGAGGGCGGGGCGTAACGAAGCTCCGGGCATTCCGGCTTGGGGCCGAGCTTCACGTCGAGGAAATCGTCTTCCTTGAGCGTGAACTCGAAACGCTCGCGGTCCCAGCCGAGCAGGCGTATGATCTGGCTTTCCGGCAGCACGTGCCAGTTCTGCCGGATTACGGTGACGTACAGGCGGCGGAGCTGGTCCGGGTTGAGGGCGCGCTTCTCGGGAAGCCCCATCGATTCCCCCAGCCGCAAAACGTCGGCCTCGGTGGCGCCCACCACTCTGGCGATCTCCGCCGTATTCGCCAATTCCCAGTTGCGCCAGACGTAGAGGTGCAGGCGGCTGGGAAAGTGCGGCTCTTCAACCGGCGCCGCTCCGGACAACCCCATGCCCGCCCAGATCGGGCCGGCCAGGAGAAACTGCCTGCGTGGAATCATCCCAGCCATTGTGCCGTATCATTCAATAGATGAAAACACCGTTGCCGGGTTCGACACTCGCCGGCGGCTTCTCGCGCCGGGGCTTTCTGAGTTCCACCTTGGGCGCACCCCTGCTCGCCACGGGCGCTCCGCGCCCGGAAGCCATCGGCGCCGAGATCCGCCGCCGCGCCGCGCTTCACCTTCCGCAGCGCTACCTGGTGGTGGATTACTACCGCATCCGGCGGCGGCTGGCCTACGCGCTTCCGGTGGAGAGTCTTTCGGTTCCCTCGGTTCAGGCGCCTACCATACCCGAGTACCCGTGGGCCATCTGGATGTTCTGGGCGCTGGAAGAGCGGGTGTATTCGCTCGGCTGGGCGGCGGAGTGGTTCAAGGACGCGGGGTGCGCGCGCGCGGCGGCGCGCGACCTGGAAGCCCTGACGGGGTGGCCGAAGTACTGCCAGTTGACTCGCCAGCCGGATCTGGCTTCGGCCCACGCCGGGCGTCTGCTATGGGTGGCGTACTCGCGGTGGCGCTGGCTGAGCGCGCCGCTGCGCGAGAAGATTCGCGCAGCCTGCGTGCGCCACGTGGACGAGATGTCTTCGTGGGTGGACAAGTACTACGGCACGCTGCGCGAGAAGCGCGATTTCCTGGCGCTGCCCTCGCCGCACTCGAAGCTCCCCAACATCCCGCTGATCGCTACCGCCGGGGCGGCCCTCGCCGCCACCGTGGCGTCTCACGCGGCGGCGCCCCCGCTGAGCGCGCGAGCCTCCGCGGTGATGGGCGCGATCCTTGATCTGCGTTCGCAGGGCGTGACCGAAGCCGTGGCCTACGACGGCTACATCCTGGATTTCATCGCGGACTGGCTGGAGGTCGCCTCCGACGCGCAGCGCCGCGAGATCCTGGATCATCCCAACCTGAAGCACTCTCTGGAGCAGAGCTGCCTGCTGGGGGCGCCCGGCGCCATGCAGGAGGTGGCCACGCTCGGCGACGTCGAGCCGAGAGAGATGCCCTTTCACTTCTCGGCCCAGGCGAAACTGGCGCGCCGCCTGCCGGACCCGGTGCGGTCCTGGTACCTGGCGCAGTGGCCGCTGGACTGGATCCGGGCCGACGCGCTGGCGGCGATGCGCGCGCTGCCGGCCGGCGCCCGGGCGGCGGCGCCGGAGGCCGGAGCGAAGAGCACGCGCTACGCGGCCGTGCTGCGCAGCGGCTGGGGCAGGGAAGACCTGGCGGTGGCCATTTCGTGTTCGACCTCGCCCATGGGCCACCTACAGCGCGACAACGGCACCATCATGATTGGGTCGCGCGGCCGCTGGATCATCTCCGACCCCGGCTACCAGCAGTACATGAAGGACGACGAGCGCGAATTCACTCTCGGCCCGGCGGCGCACAACTGTCCGGTGATCAACGGCGCCGCGCAGAGTGAGAAGGCGGGCCGGCTGCTGGCGCTGGAGCGCCTGAGGCCGGACCTGCTCCACGCCCGCGTGGATCTGACCCGATGCTATCCGAGCAGTCCGTTGTTGGAATCGGTCACGCGCGATGTGTGGCAGGTCGGCCGCACGGGAGTCGTGATCGCCGATCGCATCGCCGCCCCCCGCCTGGAGAAGATGGCGTACCACTGGCACGGCCATCCCGAGGCCGCCTGGTGGTTCCGCGACGGCTGGTTCCTGGTGCACGTGGGGGACTCCGACCTGTGGTTCACTTCGCCCCAGGCGCGGCTGTCGCAGGAGTGCATCCAGCGTCTGCCCGGTTCGCGCGGCCAGCTCACGGCGGTGGCTCCGGCCGATCCCGCGGCGCGCGTCTTCTGGTGGGCGTTTGCCCTGGCCGCCGCCCCGCCCGCGCTGGAATCCGCCGGCGGCGGCCGGTCGATCCGCTTCCTGGAAAGATCTTTCCGGCTGGATTAAGGGATTCGGCTCGCGTTTGCGCGAATACTAGTGGTGAAGTCGCAACGGATTTGGGAATCGAGGAGCGAACCATGCGAGCTGGAAAGAAGCCCGGCATGTCCTATGAAGACATGTGGGAGCTGATCTATCGCGCCAAGCAACCTGTCGCCAAGATGATCAGCAACGAGTTGTTGATTGCCATCTTCTGGGAGGAGAGCCTGTTCAACAACGTGGAACAGACGGGCGGCACGGCGTGGGGTTTCGGGCAGGTGGAGCCTTCGCAGTTCTACTGGCTCCAGACGGACCAGGCCAAGCAGTATGGGTACTACGTGGCGGGCTTGCCTCCCACCATCGTCCTGGAACGAGACGAGAATGGAGCGCCGATCAAGGTGAAGCTGGCCGGGATCCTGACGCAGGAACAGGGGGTGCAGGTGGCCTCCGGGATCCTCTGCCACTGGTGCCTCACGCAGAACGGCCTGGACAACGCCCTCAACGCGTATGCCGGCGTCAGCTACAAGGGAACCAATGTTCCCACGCGCTTGAAGACGGGCGAAGATCGCAAGAAGATCATCGAGGGGTGGCGCGAGTGCGAGGCCTTTCTCAAGCGGGAATGGAAGCCCAAGCCGCCCGAGCCGAAAAAGAAGGCGCCGCAGGGCCCGCCGATGCCGGAGTACCCGGCCGACTATCCGACCTTCATCAAGACCGGCCTGCACAAGGCGCGCCCATTCCTGCTCAACGACAAAACCTTCGACGACATTCTCTTCCCGAAGAACGCCGTCAACGAGGCCGGCGAGCGCGTCTGGCGTCCCCAGGTGACGCCCGGCTGGCTCCAGGACCTTGCCGCGCGCAATTGGAAGTGAGCGTGCCGCTCACCAGACGTGGATGGCGACGAACTGCGGGGAGCCGTGTGTCTCCCCCAGCACGCTCGTCCGAATGACCACCTGCACGTTCTTGCGCTCCCAGTTCCCCCGCACGTCGCGGAGGGCCGCGTGCAGCAGGGCGGGGTCGGAGACGAACTCCGCCGCGGCCGCGGTTCCGAAGTGGGAGACTCCGGCCACCAGCAGGACCGGCTGTCCGGAACGCTGCTCGAAGACCCGGGAGATGAGGCCATGGTCCTCGGTGATCTTGTGCTCGACCAGTCCGGCCGCTCCCCAGACCCGGCCCTGTGGGGAGCGCTCGCGGATGCTGTAAGGGAACTCGCCTGTGTTCTCGAACCGGCATCCCTTCAACATCTCCCTGGCCCAGTCGTTGCTGGCCGGCCCGCCGATCAGGACTCCCGGCGAGTAGCGCAGGTCGGCGAACGAGGTCTGCGCGCTGATCAGCAGGCGATAGGGCTTGTCGCGTCGCGTGAGGAAAGCAACCAATCGCAGGGCGGCCTGGACGTCGCCGGTGCTCAGGACGCTGCGTGTGACCGGGATTAGCTCCCGTCCGTAAATGATGCCGTCCGGCGGAATCGCGGGCTTCCCGGCCGCTGAGTTTTCCGGCACGGGATAGCGTTTGGCCACCAGTTCATCCTCCAGGTCGTAGCTGACCGGGTTCGCCAGACCGATCAGCACCGGACGGGGGCTGTTCAGAATTGGCGACCAGAATCGCTTCAACGTTCGTTCGGCCGGGGGCGGAACGGTGAACCACAACAGGACGCCGGCGGCCGCCAACACCAGGGATCCCACCGCTACCCAGGCCAGCTTGCGCCGGAAGAGGGCTTCGGGCGGGGCGGGGGCCGGGGGTTCGGCCTCCTCGCTCCCGGAGTCGTCCCACTGGAACTCGGGCAGGTAGGAGCCGGGGGCCAAGGCAAGGCGCACCTTGGGCTGCCGGGTCGTGCCGGCGTAGTACTGGGTGAGCCGGTTGCGGACGTCCTTCGCGCTGACCCGGACGATGGCGTCGTCGCCAGTGTCGTAGGACGGCGCGCGCCCGAAGACCTCGATCCCGATGGATCGCTCCTTCAGGCAATCGGGCTGCCGCGTCAGCGCCTTCTCGACGGTGTATCGCAGGAAGCGCTGGCAACGTTTGCTGCCGCGGAACGGAGGGCTGTCCAGGATGCTGTCGAGTTCGCGGAGGATTACTTCCCGCCGGTCGTCGGAGATCTCCGGCAACAGCGTTCCTTCCCCCTCGCCTTCCGCACTCATGGACACGGCGTTCCCTGGCGGAGTGATCTTACCACGCTGGCGTTGCTTCTCACAATTGACTGATAGCAAACGAAGACCCGGCAGTTAAGAACCGTTGTTAACGGTTAGGCACTGAACGCCGCCGACCTTTCGGCGCTACCTTGAGACGCAGCACCGATCCCGTACCGCCGGCCCCTCCAATCCCAGCGCCGGTGGCCTGTGACGGTGGGAGGAACAAGCATGAAGCGTCTCTGGTTTGCACCGATCTTGCTGCTCGCCGCCATTGTGGCGAGCGGCCAAAGCGACCGTGGAGCCATCACCGGCAGAGTTGTGGACCAGGGAGGAGGCGCTATCGCCAATGCCCCGGTGGTCCTCACCAACCTGGCGACCGGTGTCCAGACCCGGGTGAATACGACCGACACGGGCAACTATACGTTCGCCTCGGTTCCCGCCGCGACCTATAAGGTGAGCGTGGAATGGCCGGGCTTCAAGAAGTTCGAGCAGGTGGGCGTGACGGTGAGCGTGGCGCAGACGGTGCGCGTGGACGTCAGTCTGCTGGTAGGCTCCACCGGCGAGTCCGTCACGGTGACGGCCGACGCCGCCCAGCTCAAGACCGACTCCGCCGAGCAGAGCACGGTGCTGGCCGGGGGGAAGATCAACGACCTGCCGCTGAACTTCGCCAATTCCGGCGCCATCCGCAACCCGCTGGCGTTCGCGCAACTGGCCCCCGGCACCACCGTCGGAGAGTGGAACGACGTGCGCGTGAACGGCGCGGCGGCCTACACCTACCACGTCCTGTACGATGGCCTGGACGCCACCAGCTCGATCCACCCCGCCCTGATGGACGAGCAGCAGCCCTCGGTGGACGCCATCGCGGAGTTCGCCGTCCAGAGCGGCACCTTCGCCGCCGAATACGGCCAGGTGGGCGGCGGGGTGTTCAACTTCACCTCCAAGTCGGGGACCAACCAGTTCCACGGCTCCGCCTACGAGTACCTGGCCAACGAGGCGTTCAACGCCGGCGTTCCCTTCACCGACGACGGGATGGGCGGGCACATCCGCTCGCGCGTGCGGCAGCACGATTTCGGCGGCACAATCGGCGGGCCGGTTATCCTTCCCAAGCTCTACAACGGCCGCGAGCGCACCTTCTTCTTCTTCAGCTTCGAGAAATACCGCAACGTGCAGAACGCCTTCGACGGCATGGGCACGCTGCCCACCATGGCCTACCGCCAGGGGGATTTCGCCAGCCTGATCACCGGCCGGGTGCTGAACACCGATCCGCTGGGGCGCAACATCGTCGAAGGCCTCGTCTACGATCCCTCGACGCAGCGCACCGTCAATGGCCAGATCGTGCGCGATCCGTACCCCGGCAACAGGATCCCGCAAAGCCAGTTCGATCCGGTGGCGGTGAAGATCCAGAGCCTGCTGCCGTCGATCGATTCGCGCTACCAGTCGCTGCTGGTGAATAACTTCGAAAGAAGATACTCGAACCGGAAGTTGCAAACGATTCCCAGCATCAAGATCGATCACAGCCTGAACGACCGCATGAAGCTGACCGGGTCCTACGCCAGCCAGAACACCGACAAGGACAACGGGCGGGACGGCCTGCCGGACCCGATCTCGGCCCGCCGTTGGGAGACCATCCGCAGCCACACCATCCGCGTTAGCCACGACTACACGATCTCCCCCACTCTTCTCAATCACCTGAGTCTCGGCTTCGTGCAGTACAACGACCCGGACAGCACGCCCATCACGGATTACGACGCGGCCGCCGAGCTGGGGCTGAAGGGCGGGGTCGAGAAGGGTTTTCCCCGCATCACCGGCCTCACCATGTCTCTTGGGCCGACCAACTACCAGCGCTACCTGCTCCACAAACCCACCGCCGCGGAATCGCTGAGTTGGGTGCGCGGTAACCATTCGATGAAGTTCGGCGGCACCTGGACCCGCGACATCTACACCAACCAGATCAAGAACGGCACCACCGGGGGTATCGTCTTCGCCTCCTCCGAGACGACCTTGCCGTCGGTGCTGGGGCAGAGCCTGCAAGGCGGCACCATCGGTTACTCCTACGCCAGCTTCCTGCTGGGGCGGGTGAACAACGCCTCGCTCAGCAACACCGCGGCGCCGCAGTACCGCCGCTCGGCCTGGGCCGGCTTCGCGCAGGACAACTGGAAGGTGACCCGCAAGCTGACCCTCGAGTTCGGCCTGCGCTACGACTGGCAATCTCCCGCGCGTGAGCTGCACTACCGCGAAACCGCCTTCTCTCCCACCACGCCCAACCCCAGCGCGGGCGGCTTGCTGGGCGCCACGGTTTATGAAGGATACGGGCCCGGCCGCTGTAATTGCGTCTTCGCCCAAACCTATCCCTACGCCTTCGGCCCGCGGCTGGGATTCGCCTACGCCGTGAATCCGAAGACGGTCGTCCGCGGCGGATGGGGCATCACCTACGGCGCGCTGACGGCGTTCAACTGGTTCGGCGGCACCAGTTACTCGCTGGGCTTCGGCTGGAACCGCATCACCTGGTCGACGCCGTCCTACGGCGACGCGGCGCTTCAGTTGCGGGATGGCTTCCAGTATTCGCTCTCCGATTTGAACGCCGTCAATCTCAGCGCGGGCATCCGCCCCTCGGCCGGCCAGATCAACAGCCCGCCGCCGCTGATCGACAACAACGGCGGCCGGCCTCCGCGGTTCAACAACTGGAGCTTCGGCATCCAGCGCGAGATCACTCCCAACCTGGCCGTTGAGGCCGCTTATGTCGGCAACCGCGGCGTCTGGCTGCGGGCCGACGCGCTGGTGGATATGAACGCGCTCACCCCGGAGCGCATCCGCGCCGCCGGCCTCGATATCAACAGCGCGGCTGACCGCGCGATCCTGACCTCGCGCATCAGCTCGGCCCAGGCGGTGGCGCGCGGCTTCACCGTGCCCTACGGGGGATTTCCCGGCACGGCGACGGTGGCCCAGTCCCTGCGGCCCTATCCGCAGTTCGGCTCTCTCACCGACCTCTATGCGCCGCTGGGCAACACCTGGTACGACTCGCTTCAGGTCAAGGTCAACAAGCGCTACTCGCACGGCCTGGACCTGATGGCGGCCTACACCTGGTCGAAGTCGCTGGCCACGGCGACCAATGAGAACGGGGCCACGGTCCCGGTGAACGACGTTTTCAACCGCCGCAACCAGAAGACGCTCTCGCCGGCCGACCAGCCCCACGTGCTCACTCTCGCCGCGCGCTACGAGATCCCGGCGCCGCCGGCCCTGACGGGCAACCGCGTGCTGAGAGCCCTGGCGCGGGGCTGGTACGCCAGCGTGATGGTGCGCTACGCCAGCGGCCTGCCCATCGCCACGCCCAGCGGTCAGAACTCGCTGAGTTCGATCCTGTTCCGCTCCACGCGATCCAACCGCGTGGCGGGGGTTCCGCTCTACACTAAGGACATCAACGGCGACATCGACCCGAACAAGGACTTTGTCCTCAACCCGGCCGCCTGGTCGGACCCGGCCCCCGGCCAGTGGGGCACGGCCGCGGCCTACTACTCCGACTACCGCGATCGCCGGCACCCGAGCGAGCAGGTGGGGCTCGGCAAGCAATTCCGCCTTCGCGAGGGCATGAGCCTGGATCTGCGCGGCGAGTTCTTCAACGTGCTGAACCGCATCGTCCTGCCGGCGCCCACCTCGGGCAACGCCCTCGCCACCCAGCGCGTCGGTTCCGACGGGGTTCCCATCAGCGGCTTCGGCCGGATCGATTCCGGCAGCGCCGGCTCGTCCCGTTCGGGCCAGGTGGTCATGCGGTTCCGGTTCTAAGGAGGTTTCATGCGGCGTCTGGTGTGGGCGGCTTGCCTGGCGGCGGCCTGCGGTTCGGCCCAGGAACGGCTCGACGTTGTGGGCAACCTGGGGCAGATGGCGACCGGCTACCTGACCGCCCTCGCCCAACGTCACTGGGAGCACCGCGCCGGGCGGGTGGAGCGGCTCCGGTCGCGCGCGGAGATTGAGGAGCGGCAGGCCTACATCCGCGCGCGCATCCTGGAATCCCTCGGAGGTTTGCCGGAGAAGACTCCGCTGAAGGCGCGCCTCACGGGCACGCTCGCGCGGGACGGCTATCGCGTCGAGAAGGTGGTCTTCGAGAGCCAGCCCCGCTTCTACGTGCCCGCCAATGTGTACGTGCCCACGGGAGGGAAGCCTCCTTTCCCCGCCGTTCTGGGTACTTCCGGCCACTTCGCCAACGGCATCTACTCTTCGGTGCAGCAGCGAGTGTGGATCTCGCTGGCCAAGCGGGGCATCCTGGTGCTGGCATTCGATCCGCCGGGCCAGGGGGAACGCGTGCAGTACTACGATCCCGCGTTGGGCAAGTCCCGCGCCGGCATCGCCACCCAAGAGCACACTCTGGCGGGCATTCAGTGCCTGCTGACGGGCGCGAACCTGGCGCGCTACATCGTTTGGGACGGAATCCGCGCCATCGACTACCTGCTCACCAGGCCGGATGTCGATCCCAAGCGTCTGGGAGTGACCGGAGTGTCGGGAGGCGGCATGCAGACCGCCTACCTGGCGGCGGTCGAGCCGCGGCTGGCCGCGGCCGCTCCCTCCTGCTACATCACCCAGTGGCGGCAGCTCTGGGCGGGAACCGGACCGCAGGATGCCGAACAGAACCTGGCGGGCCTGATCGCGGCGGAACTCGATTTCGCCGACTATCTGATCGCGTTTGCCCCGCGGCCCATGAAGGTGCTGACGGCCACGCGGGACTTCTTCCCCATCGAAGGCGCACGGGCGACGTTCGCCGAGGCGCGGCGCATCTACGAAGCGCTGGGCCAGCCCGAGGGGATCGAGTTCTTCGAGGCGGACACCACCCACGGCTGGCAGCTGCCGCGCCGCGAGGCCACCTACCGGTGGTTCGACCAGTGGCTGGCCGGCGCGGCCACGAGTTCTCCTGAGCCGTCCTTCGAAACAGAGCCGGAAGAGAACCTCCATGTGACCGCGACGGGGGTGGTTGCGACGTCGCTGGGCGGGGAGACCGTCCAGTCTCTCAGCCGCGCGGAGGCGGAGCGGATCTACCCGCGCCGGGGCGCGCTGCGCGCGAAGGACCCCGCCGCGCTGCGGCAGCTTGTCGCCGCGCGGCTGGGCATTTCCGGGGAACTGCCGGGGACGGTCAAGGCGACGGCCCACGGCGAGCTCGGCCGCGACGGCTACCGCATCGAGAAGCTGGCGCTGGATAGCGAGCCGGGAATTGTGGTTCCCGCGCTGCTGCTGATTCCGTCGTCCGCCGGAGGCCGCCGGCCCGCGGTCCTCTACCTTAACTCCGAGGGGAAGTCGGCCGACGCCGGCCCGGGCGGGGACATGGAGGCGCTGGCGCGCGCCGGTTACATCGTGATGGCTCCGGACCCGCGCGGGTGGGGCGAGAGCGCGGACCCGCGCCAGGTGCACGTCTACCGGGGCCCGTGGCAGCTCTCCATGCGCGCCATCCTGTTGGGCAAGACGCTGCCGGGCATGCAGGTGACCGACGTGCTGCGGTGTGTCGATTACCTGGCCGCGCGGCCGGAGGTGGACGCCGGGCAAATCGCCGTGTTCGGGAAAGGCCACGGCGGTGTGCTGGCCCAGTTCGCCGCGGCGCTGGACCCGCGCATCCGGAAGGTAGCCGCCGAACGCGCGGTACTGTCCTACATGAGCATTGTCCGAGCCACGCTTCACGAGGACCTGGCGGATCTCATCGTGCCGGGCATCCTGCGCGATTTCGACCTGCCCGATCTTGCTCAGGCCATCCGCCCGCGCAAGCTGTGGCTGATGAGTCCGGTGAATCCTATCGGAGCGAGAAGGCCGCTTTCGGAGGCGGCGAAGGAATACGAGGCCGCCGGGCACCAGGCCTGGCCGGAGTTTCGAATCGCCACCCGCCCGGAGGGCTGGCCCTTCGAGCGCGTCTACCGCGACTGGCTTTCAGAGTAGCTCCGCCGGCGCTCGCGGCGGCCCGCCGGTGATGTAGAATAATAGCTGCGAGCCACCCTAGCTCAGTTGGTAGAGCGGCTGATTCGTAATCAGCAGGTCGCCGGTTCAACCCCGGCGGGTGGCTCCATCCTACCTTGATCCGGCCGACCGCTTACGATCGCGTCAGAACTCGATGCGGAGACCCAATAGCACGCGGCGCGGCCCGAAATCGCCGGCGGTTAGCAGGCTGAGAATGCGGCCGTAGTTCACGTTGTTCAGGTCGGTGATCGGGTTGCCGAAGTTGGGGTGGTTCAGCAGGTTGGTCACCTGGGTCTGGAGGCGCATGCGGACTCGTTCTCTGTAGGAGAACTCCTTGAACATGCCCGCGTTCAGGGCGATGAGGCCCGGCCCGGCGATGGTGCCTTTGCCGGCGTTGCCCCAACGGCCGGGATAGATTCCGCCCGGATGGGTGGGGTCGCCGGGCGCGGCCACGATCTTCAGGTTGGCCGTGGTGAAGGCGCTGGTGTTGAACCACTGCTGCGGCGTCTTGGGCCCGCTGTTAGGATCCTGGCCGTCGACCACATCGGGCGGCTCCGCGCTGTAGCAATAGACGCCCGAGCCGCAGTATCCGGAGTACGTGGCGGAGAGGTGCTGCCCCGTCTGCAACGTGGTGATGTTGGAAAGCGACCACCCGCCCACGATCGCGTCCGCGAGACGATTCAGGGACGATCCCACGGCGCGACCGCGTCCCACCGGCAGCGCCCAGACGATGTTGGTCGTGAAGCGATGGTAAGGGATGGCCTGCATGGGGCCGCGCTGGTAACGGGCATTGAAACGGTTGTCCGTGCGTCCGGAGGTCTCGTTGGTGAAGTTGCTGGCGCCGCTGCCGAAGGCCTCCACGTTTGACACCGCCTTGGCGAGCTTGTAGGTCAAAGTGTGGTTGAGGCCCCAGCGCCGGGCCAGGCCCTTGTACTGCACGGTCAGGTCGTTGTAGTTGGCGGTCCCGCCGTTGTCGCGGGTGTTGATGCGCCGCCAGTTGCTATAGGGGCGGGGATCGGCGATCCCGAGGGTGGGCTTGACGACGACCGCGGAGCCGTCGGCGGAGGTCATGAACATGTTGTTGTAGCCGATGGTGTTCGGCTGAATCTGGTTCAGGTCCGGCGCGAGGGTGAGTCCGATGCTGTGGTAGCCGGTGTAGGAGATCCGCAGGGCGTGTTCCGGGGCGAGTTGCTGCTCGATGGTGAAGCTCCACTGCTGGGTGTAGGGATCGCGATAGTTCGGGTCGTTGGCGGTGGAGAAGTTCTGGCTGCCGGCCGCCGCCGCCACGCTTTTGACCTGGCCGGTGTAGGTGTTCGGCCAGACATAACCGAACGTGCGGGTGGCGGAATCGAAGGTATTCACAAACGAGACGTTGTCCGAGGTGTGAATCTGGCTCAGGGAGTTGAAGATCGCGCCCAGCACGCGGACATAGTAAACGCCGTAGCCGCCGCGTAGAACCAGGCGGTCGGTTCTGAGCGGGCGCCACGCCAGGCCGAAGCGGGGCGCGAAGTTGTTCCGGTCGGGGTTGCGCAACGAGGTGGGCAGCCCGACCTGGTCGGCGGTGTAGATCTTGGCGGTCCCGACGCCCTGCGTGAACGCGGGCTTGGCGAGGGCGAGCGAAGCCTGGTCCGGCACCACGACGTCGCCGTTCTTAGTATCCCGCAGGAAATTCGTGATGTTACCTTCCGTGTCGTGGAAGGGGAGGAACAGGTCGTAGCGCAGGCCCAGGTTCATGGTCAGGGACCGGGACACGCGCCAGTCGTCCTGGAAGAAGAAGCCGTGATGCCAGGTGTTGGCATTGATGCTGGGGCCCGAAGCGGTTTGATTGCTCTCGGTGGGGATGCCCAGCAGGAAGTTGGCGACGGCGCTGGAGGTACCCCCGGCCAGGCCGGAGGTGAAGCTGTAGGTGCCAAAATCGTCCGCGCCGGTGAAGTTGCCTTCCGAAGCCCAGCGCATGCGGCGCGAATCGAAACCGGCTTTGAACGTGTGCCGGCCGGTGCTGTAGGTCAGGTTGTCCGAGAACTGGACGTTGCGCTGGATCGGGGAATCCGGCTGCGAGACCCCGAAGCGAGTGTAGCCGGTGATCGAGATGTACGGCGTTCCGGTGGTATCCGGCAAGCTCGATACATAAGGCTTCAGCCCCAGGTCCGCGATCACCTCGGCGCCTTTCACGCCGGTGACCGGCGTCCGGTCGAAATCGGCGCGCGTCATTCCGAAGCGGAACTCGTTGAGGATGTTGGGACGGATCGAGTAGGAATCCGCGACGACCAGGTTGCGGGACCGGGTGCGCGTCAACAGCGGACTGGTGGCGGCGTAGTTGTCCGCCGTCTGGGCGTCGGTGTTCTTCCAGCTCCAGCGGGCGAACATCCAATGCCCGCTGGTGAAGTTGTGATCCACGCGCAGATCGTACTGGTTGGATTCGGTAGCGGTGGGGAAGGAGTAGCGGTAGAGGTTGACGTCCTGGGTCGCGGCGGGAATGTACTTGTCCAGCACCTTCTGGCTCACCGGGTTGATGGGGACCACGTACTGGCCCCTCGCGTTGGTGGGGAACGGCGCGCCCGTGTAGGGGTTGATCACCGGCGTCTTGCTGGTGATCAGCCCTTTGCGCTCGTCGTCGGAGGGCACTGTGGCGCCCGCCACCGTGTTGCTGTAGATCGTCAGCCTTTCGTAATCGGCGAAGAAGAACGTCTTGTCCCTGCCTTTGTACACGCCCGGGATCAGCACCGGGCCGCCCAGGCTGCCGCCCACGTCGTTGTTCACGCGCCGGGGAGCGGTGATGTTGGGGGTGAAGTAGTTGGCGTTGGCATTCAGCGCGTTGCCGTTGTAGTTCCATAGCGCGGAGCCGTGGAACTGGTTGGTGCCCGAGCGCGTGACGGTGGTCAGGTCGCCCATCTGGGCGAACTCGGCGCTGTTGCTGACGGAGCTGACGCGCACCTCGCGGATGCCTTCCATGGAGGGAAAGACGTTGTAAGCTCCGCCGACCTTACCGCTCTCGCCGCTGGAAACCCCGTTGTCCCGCACGCTGTTGGTCATGATGCCGTCGACCGAAATCTCGTTCTGGTAGGCCATGCCGCCGGACAGCGAGAACTGGTCTTCGTTGCTGCCGAACTGGACCTCGGGCAGGATCCGGATGGAGGGCAGCACCGACGTGTTCTCGGTGCGGTAGTTGTAGGGAAGCTCCTGCAAGTCCTTGGAGGTGACGGCGCTGGCCACCGTCGGGTTGTCCGCGTTGACCATGGGCGCGGTCACGGTGATGCTGGAGCTGACTCCGGCCGGCGCCAGTTGCACATCCTGGCGGACGGCGGCGCGCGCTTCCACGGTGAAGTCCGGCGTCTTGGCGGGCTCGAAACCCGAGGACCGGACCTCCACCCGGTAGCGCCCCGCCACCAGGTTCGGGAACTCGAAGACGCCGTTATCGCGCGTGCGGGCGGTCCGCTTCACGTTCGTGTCAGTGGCGGTCAATACGACCTCGGCGTCAACCACCACACTTCCGGAACTGTCGAAGACGGTTCCGATCACAGAACCGAACGTGGATTGCGACCACGCGGGGGAAATCGTTACGGTCAGCGCCATCAGCAGGATGAACGCAATTGGCAGGGTGCGAGACTTGCGGAAGACAGTCCCAACCTCAGTCGGCATTCGCGACCTCCTTCTTACACCAGATCATTGTGTTCGATATTGCATAACTAGTCAATAGAATCTTTGAATCGGGCAATTCGTGTGACCGAATATTACATTCCGGTTAACAAGAGCTCAGTTAAGGGGTCCCGGACTAGAACTCGAAGCGGGCGGAAAGCTCGAGGGTGCGGGCGCCGGCGCCTTCGCCCGACAGCGTGCTGGTGATGCGCCCGACCGAGGAAGTACTCGATATGTTGGCGGACGGGTTGGCGAAATTCGGATGGTTGGCGAGGTTCTGGAAGGTCCCCATCAGCCGGAAGCTGCGCTTCTCATCCAGCCGGATGCGCTTGGACAGACCACCGCTCCAGACCGCCATGCCGGGTCCCTGGAGGATGTAGGGGGCCGAGGTGCCGAAGCGGCCGGCGTTGCGCGGCACAGCCACGAAGGCCGAGGCGTCGAACCAGCGGACGATGGTACGCTCGCCGGCCGGCAGGTTGCCGTCGCGGATGCGGTCGGGGCGGAAGGTGCTGGTCCGGGTGGTGCCGTTGGTGTTGGCCGGATCGTAGCCCGAAAAGGTCGGCGTGAACCAGTAGCCGCTTTGGAACAGGAGGATTCCAGACAAATCCCATCCGCCGATGATGGCGTCGGCCCACCGGGGCGCCTGACCGAGCGCGGCGCGGCCGCGGCCCACCGGGATCTCGTAGACCCACAGGGTCAGCCACCGCAGCGGCCGGGCATACTCGACGTTGGAGTACTCGCGTGTGCGGTCGTAGCTGTTCTCGATCAGCGAACCGCCCTCGTTGCCGTCGCCACCGTTGCTCAGGTTACGCGTCCAGGCGAAGCTGGACTGCACCGAGAGGCCGCGGCTCATCCGCCGGTCGAACTCGGCCTGGAAGGAGTGGAACTTGGCGGTCTGCCCGTTCACGCGGCAGAAAATGGTGTTCCACAGTGGGAACGGGGCCCGGGACTTCTCAAAGGGGGTCGTGGACGGCCAGGGTTGGTTGTAGTCCCACTGCTGCACCAGTTTCACCGACCGCGAGCCGATGTAGCTCAGCCGCACACCGGTGTTGGCGAGGATCTCGCGCTCGAGAGTAAAGTGCCACTGGGCCGTGTACGGGTTGCGCATGTCGATCTGCACGGCGCTGCGGAAGTCGGCCACGCCGGTGACGATGGTGTCGGGGAAGGCGCGCGGGAACGACAGGTACGGCACGCCGCCGCTGACCTTGTTGCTGAAGGTCTCGGTGGAGGCGGTGTGGATGTTGCGCGTGGAGCCGAACACCGAGCCGATCAGGTCGTTGACGAAGATGCCGAATCCGCCGCGAGCCACCGTGCGGTTGTCGCGGAAGGGCCGGAAGGCGAAGCCCAGGCGCGGCGCGAAGTTGTTCAGGTCCTTCTTGCGCAGCGACTCGGGCAGACCGGCCGCGGAGGCCGTCACGATGGGCGTGTCGCCGATGGTGGCGCGGAACACCGGTTCGGTCGCGTCGATCCCTTTGGTGGGCACAACCACCCGGCCGTTGGCGTGGTCGAAGTTGGAGATGTAGCCGAAACGGTCGCGGAAGGGCGGATGATACTCGTAGCGCAGGCCGTAGTTGAAGGTCAGCCGGGGGGAGACCTTCCAGTCGTCCTGCCAGAAGAAGCTCCAGTTGCGCGTGAATCCTTCCGCCCGGCGGCGGGCGATGATGCGCTGGGTGGTGGTGGGCACGCCCAGCAGGAAATCGCCGTAGGCGTTGCCGGTATAGCTGTTGTTGAAAGTGAAGTTGCCGAACATACCGGCGCCGCTGACGTTGGTGATGTTGGTGACCCGGAGCAGACGCACGCCGGCGCCCCACTTCATGGTATGCGCGCCTCTGGTGTACGTCATGTGCTCCTGGAACTCGCCGGTTCCGCTGAACTCGTTGTCAAAAGACGCCTGCGACAGCGTGGTGAAGCCGGTGATGGAGATCTGCGGGAACCCCGGCCGGTCGGGCAGATCGGCCGCCAGCCCCTGGATGCCCAGTTGCCGTATGATCTCCGGCCCGTTGAAGGGGCCTTCGACACGCCGCCATACCCTTGAGAAGCCGGCGCGGAACTCGTTGATCAGGTTAGGCGTCAGCGTGTAGCTGTCCGAGAAGACCAGCATCCGCACATGCGGCGTCTGACGGCTGGGGCCGATGGTGGGCAGGGAGAAGTTCGAGGTGCCGTTTTGCAGGTTCTTGAAGCTGAAGCGCGTGTAGACGAAGTGCTTGGGAGTGAAGTAGTGGTCCAGCCGGATGTCGAACTGGTCCGACTTGATGCGCGCCGGGAACGAACCGCGATAGTTGGCCGATAGCAGCGTCTCCGGGCCGTAGTTCGGCGCGGGGTAGAATTCCTGGAGCTTCAGCGAGGTGGCGCTGAGCCGGCTGGCCGGAATGACGTTGCCCGGGAAGGGCGTGCCGGTCAGGTCCTTGAGCGTCAGCCCCGATACCTGCGAGAAATCGCCCCTCCGCAGGGCCAGGGACGGGACCGTGGGCGACAGCACCGCCTTGGCCGTGTTGCGGTTGGCCTCGTAGTCGATGAAGAAGAAAGTACGATTGCGTCCGTTGTAGCCGGGCACGATCAGCGGGCCGCCCAGGCTTCCGCCAAACGTGTTGGCCACCTTGAACGGAACCGAAGTGGAGAAGAAGTTGCGCGCGTCGAAGGCGCCGTTCTGGTGGTACTCGAACAGGCTGCCGTGGAACTGGTTTTCGCCGGACTTGGAGATGGTGTCGACGTTGGCCGCGCCCTGGAACTCGGCGCCGCTGGCCACCGAGCTGATGCGGATCTCACGGACGTTTTCGGCCGAGGGGAACGTCTCGGCCGGCACGTCGTGGTTGCGCATACCGAGGGTCGAAATGCCGTCGACCGATACTTCGTTCTGCGACTGGCGGCTGCCGGAAACGGAGAAGTTATTCTGGCTCGAACCGCGGATCTGCACGCCGGGCGAGAGGGCGATGAAATTGACCAGGCTGGTGTTGCCGGCGCGAAAGGCCACCGGCAGCGACAGGATATCGCGCTGGGTGCGCGCATCGTCGATGGTAGCGGTCTCGGTGGAGATCACCGGCGAGCCGGCCGTCACGGTCACCTCCGCCTGCGTGGTTCCCACCTCCAGGCGCGCGTCCACGCGCACCACTTGGCGTGCGTTCAACTCGGTCCCGCTGTGGACGAATCTCCGGAAGCCCGACGCTTCCACCGTGACCTCGTACTGGCCCAGATTGAGATTGTGCACTTCGTAGTTGCCGAGATCGTTCGTCTGGGTCACGAACTTGGTGTTCTGTCCGGTATTCCTCACGGTCACCGTGGCCTGTGGCACCACCGCCCCGGTGGAGTCGCGGACCGTCCCCTGCAAGGTACCCAGCGTAGACTGGGCCTGTAGAACAAGACATGTGACGGCGAACGCCGCCAGCAACCGTAGTAGTCGCATAGTCATCCTTATGCCGGTTCTCGCACCGGCAGGAAGTTCTGCCCTGAACTTCGCGGGTGGGTGTCCCGCGAGAGACAATGTGATAGGTGGTCCACTGTCACGCGGGCGGTCCCCGTGACACCAGATCATTGTGTTCGATGTTGCTCGAATAGTCAAACGATTTTTGGAATCGGTCAACATGCTTGACCGAGTTCAGTATCTCGGTTACCCTGGACTCGACGATGCTCAACTCACCTTTCGACGTCGCCGTGGTCGGCGGAGGAGTGGTCGGCTGCGCGATGGCGCGCCGCTTCGCCCTGGAAGGCGCGGCCGTAGTATTGCTGGAGAAGACCTCCGACATCCTGGCCGGGGCCAGCAAGGCCAACAGCGCGCTGCTCCACACCGGGTTCGACGCGACACCGGGCAGTCTGGAACAGGCTTGCGTTCGCGAAGGCTATCGGGAATACATGGCCGTCCGTGAGCGCCTCAACCTGC
>CAYOTD010000001.1:34451-39647 GCA_964406685.1 uncultured Solibacteraceae bacterium
TCTGGCCAGCGGCGCCATGGTGGTGGCGTGGAACGAGGAAGACGCCGCCCGTCTGGACGGCATCCAGGCTCTGGCCCACGCCAACGGGATCACCGACGTGCGCCGCCTGAGCCGCGACGAACTGCTCCACCGCGAGCCCGGGCTGGCGCCGGAGGCGCGCGAAGCCCTGCTGGTGCCGGGCGAGAGTGTCATCGACCCGTGGTCGGCACCTTTGGCTTACTTGCAGCAGGCGCTCGCCAACGGCGCACAGGCCCGCTTCCGCTTCGAGGTGGAGGCGGGGCAACTGTCAGGGGGCATCTGGACCTTGCGCTGCAAAGAAGCCGTGGTTTCCGCCCGTGTCGTGATCAACTGCGCCGGGCTGTTCGGCGATGTGCTGGAACAGCGCCTGCTCGGCGCCAGTCCCTTCTCCATCCGGCCGCGCAAAGGCCAGTTCGTGGTCTTCGACAAGGCCGCCTCGCGCCACCTGCGAACCATCATTCTGCCCGTGCCCACCGAGCGCACCAAGGGACTGCTGCTGGCGCCCACCATCTTCGGCAATGTGCTGGTGGGGCCCACCGCCGAGGACCAGGAAAGCCGCACCGAAGCCGCCGTGGATGGCGAGATCCTTCGCGGCCTGATCCGCAAGGCGTGCACCCTGCTGCCGGCCCTGCGGGACGCTCCCGTCACCGCGACTTACGCGGGGCTGCGTCCGGCCACCGAGCGCAAGGAATACCAGGTGCGATTCGACCAGGAGCGCCGCTGGATCAGCGTGAGCGGCATCCGTTCCACCGGCCTGACCTCCGCGCTGGGCCTGGCCCGCCACATCTACAGTCTCTACGCCCAGAGCGGCCTGCGGCACACGCCCCTCCGGCAGCCGGTCTGGCCCGCGGTTCCCAATCTGGCCGAGGCTTTTCCTCGCGATTGGGAGCAGCCGGACCACGGTGAGATGATCTGTCACTGCGAGATGGTCACGCGACGCGAGATCGAGCGGGCCCTGGAGGGTCTTCTGCCGGCGAGGGACCTGGGCGGACTAAGACGGAGGACGCGGGCGGGCATGGGCCGCTGCCAGGGCTTCTACTGCGCGGGCCGGCTGGCGTCGCTGACCAAGGGGCGCCTGGACGAGCCTCTGGCCGTGGGGGAACGCCATGCCTGAGGTGAGCTTCGACGTGGCCATTGTCGGAGGCGGCCCGGCCGGAATCGCCGCCGCCTGTGAACTGCGCCGCCGGGGCGCCGGCCGCGTTGCCGTTTTCGATCGCGAGACTGCGGCCGGAGGCGCGCCGCGCCACTGTGGCTCCTCTCCCTTCGGCTGGCGGGAGTTCGGGCGCGTCCTCAGCGGCCCGGCTTACGCCCGCAGGCTGGTCGAGCGGGCCCTCCAGGCCGGGGTAGACTTGCGATCCAGTCATTCCGTGGTGGCCCTGGAGGAGGGCGGCCGGCTGCGGGTGGTCAATCCGGACGGCCCCGCGACCGTTCAGGCCAGGCGCGTCATCCTGGCCACCGGGGCTCGCGAGACTCCTCCGGCCGCGCGCCTGATTTCCGGAGATCGTCCCATCGGCTGCCTGACCACCGGCGCCTTGCAGTCCTTTGTCTACCTGGAGGGACTGCTGCCTTTCCGCCGGCCGCTGGTGGTGGGGACCGAACTGGTGAGCCTGTCGGCGCTCATCACCTGCCGCCGCGCCGGCATCCGGCCCGTCGCAGTGATTGAATCCAACCCGTGCCCGACCGCGCCGGCGCCGCTGTGCTGGCTCCCGCGCGCGCTCGGGATTCCGCTTCACCTGGGCGCTGAACTGACCGCGATTCACGGCGGGGGGCGGGTGGAACGCGCGCTGGTGCGGCTGGCCTCCGGAGGCGTGCGCGAGATCGCCTGCGACGGCATCCTGTTCACCGGCGGCTTCGTGCCGGAGGCGGCCCTGGCGCAGAGCAGCCACCTGCTGGCCGACCCGGGCAGCCGCGGTCCCTGCATCGATCAATACGGGCGCTGTTCCGACCCGGTCTTTTTCGCGGCGGGCAACGTCCTGCGCGGAGTTGAGTCCGCGGGTTGGTCCTACGCGGAAGGAGTGCGCGTCGGCCGCGCGGTGGCGGCGGATCTGGCGGGCGAATTGCCGGGGACCGGGCGTCACGTTACCGTTTCTCGCGGCCCGGGGGTGAAACTGGTGGTGCCGCAGCGCGTTCTGCTGCCGGCCAATGGCCTGGGGCTGGCCGATCTCCAGGTGCGCCTGGACGGGACCCTCGCCGGCACGCTCCGCATCGAGATCGACGACGCCCTGGTCTGGCAGCGGGATGTCAAAGCGCTGCCGGAACGCCGCCTGCTGGTGCCGTTGGCCGGGCTTCCGCTGCGGCCGGGCGCGCAATCGATCCGCTTTGCGATCGCGCCGGCGTCAGGTGCCGGCGCTTGATTCCGACACGGCCGCGACAATCCACTCCACCCCGGCCGATTCCACCGCCGTCGCGAGGGCGCCCTGCGGTGGCTGGTTCGTCACCAGGCGATCCACCTCGGCGAGCGGGCAGACGGGGAACAGCCCCGCCCGGGCGAACTTGCTGGAATCGGCCAGCACCGTCAGGGCTTGCGCGTTGGCCAGCATGGCGATGGCGATCTCGGCTTCGTTCAGGTCGTAGTCCAGGACTCCGTCCACTCCCACCGAGCCGGGCGTCAGCACCAGGTGCGGCGCCCGGAATCGCGCGATCTGCTCCACCGCGAGTGTGCCCAGGTTCTCTCCCGCGTCATCGCGGTACCGGCCGCCGACCAGGAACGCGCGATTGGAGGCGTGGCCGCGTACGATGGTCTGCGCGATGGCGACGCAGTTGGTGATCACGGTCAGCCGCGACAGTTTTGCCAGCTCCTCCGCGAAGACGATGGTGGTGGAGCCGGTGTCGATGAACAGCGCATCCCCGGAGGAGAACAGCGCCGCCGCGCGCCGCGCGATGGCGCGCTTTTCGCGCAGGTGTTCCTGCATGCGCGCGAGGAAGGAGCCTTCCACCTTGGCTCCGAAGACCGCGGCTTCGACCGAAGCGGCGCCGCCGTGAAACTTCCGAATCACTCCCCGCGACGCCAACTCCGCCAGATCGCGGCGGATGGTCTCGGGGGAGGCGTCCAGTTCCTGGGCGAGCGACTCCACTGTGACGCGATCGCGTTCGCGAACCAAGTCAAGGATCAGGTCACGCCGGTCTGAAGGGCGCATAGATGGGGAATCGGCCGAGCTCCTCTCTGGCGGCCAAGGAGGGATTATAGCATTCCGAGTTGGCGCGGCCGCCGGGTTCAGCGAGCCATGTTCAGCGACCCAGGGCGGCGGCGCGGCCGAGGAAGGCGAGAAGCAGCGGAGGGTAAATGCCCAGGACGAGGGTCGCCGCGGCCGCGCTCCAGATGGCCGTCTTCATGGCCGGGGGCAGCGGCGGGAGTTCCTCCACCGCCGGGCCCGGCTCGTGCATGTACATCACCACGATCACGCGCAGGTAGTAGTACGCCGCCACCGCGCTGTTCAGCAGGCCGAGCACCGCCAGCCAGACCAGGTTCGCTTCGAAGGCGGCCCTGAAGACGTAGAACTTGCCGAAGAAGCCGCCGGTCAGCGGGACGCCGAGCAGCGACAGCAGAAAGACCGTCAGCAATGCCGCGGTCGCCGGCTGGCGCGCGCCCAGGCCCGCCAGGTCTTCGACATTGACGAACCGCTCCCGCTCGCGAGCCAGGTGGGCCACCACGGCGAAGGCGCCCACGTTCATGAAGGCGTAAGCCGCCAGATAAAACATGACCGCCTCCACCCCCGCCCGGCTGTGCGCGGCGATGGCGACCAGTACGTAGCCGGCGTGGGCGATGGAGCTGTAGGCGAGCAGACGCTTGAGGTTGGCCTGCGACAGGGCGGCGAAGTTGCCGATGACCATGGTGGCCAGCGCGGTCAGCCAGACCAGGGGCATCCATCGGCCGGCGGCGGGCTCGAAGGCGGTCAGGAAGACGCGCAGAAGAACGGCGAAGGCGGCGGCTTTCGGGCCGGCCGACAGGAAAGCGGCGACCGGGGCCGGCGCGCCCTGGTAGACGTCCGGAGTCCAGACCTGGAACGGCGCCGCCGAGATTTTGAACGACAGACCCACCAGGATGAGCGCCGCCGCTGTGCCCACGGCGATACGGGACGGGGCCAGCTCGGGCGCCATCAGCACGCGGCGGATTTCGCCCAGATCGGTCGAGCCGGCGGCCCCATAGATCCAGGCGATGCCATAGAGAAGGAACGCGGAGGCGAACGATCCCAGCAGGAAGTACTTCAGCGCACTCTCGTTGTTGCGCCGGTCGTCGCGCTGAAAGCCCGCCAGCACGTACGTCGCGATCGAAGAGATCTCCAGGCCGATGAAGATCATGATCAGCTCGTTGGCCGTCACCATCAGGCACTGGCCGCTCACCGAGAACAGGATCAGGGCGTAGTACTCTCCCGATTCGGTGCGCTCGCGCTTCAGGTAGTCGAACGAGATGAGCGCGGCCAGGATGCCCACGACGATCACGAGCACGCGGAAGAAGGCCGCGAAGCCGTCGGCGATCACCATGCCCTGGAAGGCGGGACCGGGATTGGCCGAGGCCACCACCGCGGCCCACAGCGCCGCCGCCAGCCCGATCAATCCGATGCGGCCCAGCCGGCCCTTGGCCTCGGGCTTGGTCAGCGGTTCCAGCACCATGATGAGCGTCCCGGCCACCACCAGCAGGATCTCGGGGAGCATCCGGAGCAGTTCCACCGCCGAGGGGACAAAGCTAGCGGGCATGGCGCCACTCCTTGAGCCAGGCGCCCGCGGGCGGGCGCGCCTGGACCTGGAACTCGACCTTCACCGTGCTGTGCTCGAGCGTGCGGCGGTTGGAGGCACCGATGGAAGGCAGGAAGGTCTGCGTGGCCGTTCCCATCCAGACCATAAGGACCAGCAGCGGCAGCATGGCCGCCCACTCGCGCCGGCCGAGGTCGCCCAGGTGGTCGCGCACCGCCGGGCTCGGCTCGCCGAAGAAGGCGCGCTGGTACATCCAAAGCATGTAGACCGCCGAGAGGATGACGCCGGTGGCCGCGAAGACGGTCCAGCGGAAGTTGACCTGCGCCGAACCCTGGAGCACCAGGTACTCGCCGACGAAGTTGTTCAGCGCCGGCAGGCCGATGCTGGCGAGAGTGGTGACCATGAACACGGCCGAAAGCCAGGGCGCGGGCGTGGCGACGCCGCCGTAATCGGCGATTTCCAGCGAGTGCCGCCGCTCGTAAAGGA
>CAYOTD010000002.1:0-30720 GCA_964406685.1 uncultured Solibacteraceae bacterium
AGCGGCAGGCCGCCAGCCTGGAGGATTTTCTGCGCTCGCTGCGGCTGGAGGTGCGGATCGAACCGGCGGCGGCCGACCAGTTGCCGCGCGTGGCGCAGTTGACCGCGCGCACCAACCAGATGAACTTCTCCACCGTGCGGCGCACGGAAGGCGAAGTGCGGGAGTTCCTGCGCGAGGGCGGCGAGTGCCTGGTGGCGACGGTCGAGGACCGCTTCGGCGGATACGGCCTGACGGGCGTGATCCTGTACGCCTGCGACAACGGGGCGCTGAAGATCGATACCTTCCTGGCAAGCTGCCGCGTGCTCGGCCGCGGCGTCGAACACCGGATGTTCCGGCGGCTGGGAGAGATCGCCCTTGAGCGCGGTTTGAAGCGCGTCGAAGCGACCTACGCGGCCTCGCCCCGCAACCGCCCGGCGCTGCTGTTCCTGGAGAGCTTCGCGTCGCAGTATCATCTGGCGCGGTCGGGCGGGATGCGGTTCCTCATCCCGGCGGAAATCGCCGCCGCGCTCGAGTATCGTCCCGCCAACGGAAAGCCGGCGTATGCCGCCGCGCCCCCGGCGCCGGCGCAAGCCATCGAGCCGCGCCTGGACTACGCGCGCATCGCGCGGGAATCGCGCTCGGCGCGGACGGTGCTGGAGCGGATGCGCGAGCGGCGCGCCGCCTCGGAAGGCGTGAAAAGCACAGGGACCGCTCCTCGCACCGAACTGGAGCGGGAACTGGCGGCGATGTGGGCCGAGCTGCTGGGCGTCCGCCAGGTGGGGATCGACCGGAGTTTCTTCGATCTCGGCGGCCACTCGCTCATGGCCGTGCAACTGCTGTCGCGGGTGCGCGACCGTTACGGCGTCAACCTCTCACTGGAGGTGGTCTACTCGGGCGAGTTCAACGTGGCGGAACTGGCGCGCGCCATCGAGCTGAACCAGATTGAACAGGCGGGAGGGACGGCCTACGGCGAGCTGCTCCGCGAAGTCGAACGCTTGACGGACGAGGAAGTGCGGGCCATGCTGGACCAGGAAGAGCCCTCGCGGCCCGCGTAATCATGCGAATCCTGCTTGCGGCCGCCGCCAGTTACGCTCCCCCGCGGGGAGGGGCGACGCGCAGCAACCTGGCTTGGCTCGACCGCCTGGCGGCGGCCGGCCACCAGTGCCGGATTCTGTGCGCGACCATTCCCGATTCGGCGGGCAAGCGCGAGCAGATGCGGGAGGAAGACATCGCGCCGGTGGAGGCGGCGGGCGGTGTCGAGCGCTCGCGGCGCGGCTCGATCGAGATCACCGGAGTCGACGAGCCGGCGCGGCGCGTGCGCCTGCTGGGCGAGCAGATCCGCGCCTTCCGCCCCGATTGGGTGCTGGTTTCTTCCGAGGATCTGGGCCACACGCTGCTGGCCGAGGCGCACGCCTCGGCTCCCGGCCGCGTAGTCTTCCTGGCGCACACCCCGCAGTTCTTCCCCTTCGGTCCGGAGAGCTGGAATCCCGACGCGGAGGCCACGGAGTTGGCCGCGCGGTCGGCCAAGATCGTGGTCATCGGACATCACATGGCCGCGTATGTGCGCCGTCACCTGGGACGCGAAGCCGCGGTCATTCATCCGCCCATCTACGGCGAGGGCCCATGGCGGGCGCACGGCCGGTTCGATTCCGGCCTGGTGACGATGATCAATCCCTGCGCGGTGAAGGGCATCGGTATTTTCGCCGCCCTGGCCGGGCGATTCCCCGAGATGCGCTTCGGCTGGGTCCCCGGCTGGGCCACCACACCGGCCGACCGCCGGCGGCTGGAAGAGTTGCCCAACGCCCAGGCGCTGCCCAACCGGCGCGACATCGACGAATTGCTGGCGCAAACGCGCGTGCTGCTGATGCCCTCGCTGTGGTACGAGGGCTTCGGGCTGATCGTAGTCGAGGCCATGCTGCGCGGCATCCCGGTGATTGCGAGCGATTCGGGCGGCCTGGAGGAAGCCAAGATGGGGACGCGGTTCATCGTCCCCACGCCGCCCATCGCGCGCTACGAACCGGCCTTCGACGAGCGCGGCATGCCGCAGCCGGTACTGCCGCCGCTCGACGTCGAGCCGTGGGCGCAGGCACTGAGCGAGCTTCTCTCGAAGCGTTCCGTCTACGAAGAGGAATCGGCCGAAGCCCGCCGCCGCGCCACGCAATTCGTGTCGTCCATCGACCCGGCGTTGCTGGAGAAGCTCCTCTCCATACCGGCCCTTGAACCGAGCCGCGACCGTAAGGGAACGGCCCTGCGCATCCTCCTGGCACAGAACTCTCTCTACTTCCCCGCCCACGGAGGCGGCGACAAGTCGAACCGGTTGCTGCTGGAAGCCCTGGCCGCGCGCGGCCACCAATGCCGTGGGTGGGCGCGCATCCCCCGGTGCGGCGCCCAACCGGAGCGGGATTACCTGGAGGAACTCGCCCGCCGCGGCATCGCGCCGGAAGTACGTGACGGCGTGGTCCGCTTCCGCCTGAAAGGAGTCGAGGCGGCTGTGGTGACCAGCGCGCCGCTGCGGGCGTCGTTTGAAAGCGAAGCCGCCTCGTTCCGCCCCGACATCATCCTCACCTCAACCGACGACCCCGCGCAAATGCTGCTGGAAGCGGCGTTGCGCGCGCCCGAAGCCCGCGTTGTCCACCTGGTGCGCGCCACCCTCGCCGTGCCCTTCGGTCCCGACTGCGCTTTCCCGAGTGAGACCAAGGCGGCCGCGCTGCGCCGTGCGGATCTCGTAGTCGGCGTCAGCGAATACGTGGCCGGCTACGTGCGGCGACACGGCGCCAGGGACGCGGTGCACGTGCCCATTTCGCTGATGGATACCGGGCCGTGGCTCGCCCTCGGCCGGTTCGAAAACGAGTTCGTCACGCTGGTGAACCCCTGCGCGGTCAAAGGTATCTCGATCTTTCTCGCCCTGGCGGACGCGATGCCGGAGGTCGCTTTCGCCGCAGTTCCCACCTGGGGCACTAACGAAGAGGACCGCGCAGCGCTTCGGGCGCGGCCCAACGTGCGCCTGCTCGATCCGGTGGACGACATCGACCGCCTGCTAGAGCGCACCCGCGTGCTGCTGGTGCCGTCGCTGTGGGCCGAGGCGCGCTCGCGCATCGTAGTCGAGGCGATGCTGCGCGGCGTCCCCGTGGTGGCCTCGGATGTGGGCGGCATTCCGGAGGCGAAACTGGGCGTGCCCTACCTGATCCCGGTGCGCCCCATCGAGCGCTACCAGCCCAGCCTCGATGAGCAGATGGTCCCCGTGGCGGAAGTGCCGGAACAGGACGTCGCGCCCTGGCGCGCGGCGCTGGCGCGGCTGCTCGGCGACCGCGGCCACTGGGAGGAGATCTCGCGCGCCTCGCGGGAAGCGGCGCTGCGCTATGCCGGCGGATTGAGCGTCGAGCCTTTCGAGCGCCTGCTGCGGGAGGCGCTTGGCCGGCCCAAGCGAACCTTCGCGCCGGCGGCTCCCAAGAGCGGCGTGGAAAGCCTGTCGCCCGAGCGGCGCCGGTTGCTGTCGATTCTGCTGCGCAAGCGCGCCGGCGCGGCGGCCTGGTTCCCCGGCGCGGAGGCCGCCGGCGAGGTCCGGCTGTTCTGCTTCCCGCACGCCGGCGGAGGCGCGGCGGCCTTCACGCGCTGGCAGGGCGCGCTGCCGGCGCGGTTCCTGGTCTGTCCGGTTCGCCTGCCGGGTCGCGAAAGCCGCGCCGCCGAGGCTCCCTTCGAGCGGATGGCGCCGCTCATCGAAGCGTTGACGGAAGCGATCCGCCCCTTGCTCGACCGGCCGTTCGTCTTCTTCGGCCACAGCATGGGCGCGGGCGTGGCCTTCGAGCTGGCGCGCGCGCTGCGGCGCGCCGGCCGGCGAGCTCCGCTGGGGATGATCGTCTCCGGGGCGCGCGCGCCGCAATACCGCACCGCCTGGGCGCCGCCTCCACCGCCCACCGATGAGGAATTCCGCGCCCAGTTGCGCCGCCTGGAGGGCGTGCCCGCCGAGGTGCTCGACAACGACGAGCTGATGCGCGTTCTGCTGCCCGTGCTCCGCGCCGACACGACGCTCTACCGCAACTACGTCTACGCGGCGGAGCCGCCCTTCGACTTTCCCTTGCGGGCCTATGGCGGCGAGAGCGATCCAAATGTGCGCGAGGAACACATCGAGGCCTGGTCCTGCCAGACCACCGGCTCGTTCGCCGCGCGCATTTTCGCCGGCGGACACTTCTACCTCAACACGGCCGGGGAGTTCCTCGAAACGCTGGCGGCGGACCTGAAGGCTCTCTGCTGAAGAAGAGAGCCCGCCCCCGCCCGCTTGCACGGGCGGGAGCGGGCTCCGGTTTCAGAACCTGAATCGCAGCGACAGAATCGTGCGGCGCGCCTGCACCTGCGCCCCGCTGATGACGCCGAAGCTGGCGTTGGTCTGCGCTCCGGTGTTGAAGTTGTAGGTCAGAGAGGTGTTCGGGTTGCTTGGGTTGAAGTGGTTGAACGTGTTGAACGACTCGACCCGGAATTCCAGGTTCTTGCCGTTCTCCGTCAGTTTGAAGTCCTTCGATAGCGACAGGTCGAAGTTCACCGCTCCGGGTCCAAAGAAGAGAGTATTCGGCGTGTTGCCGATGCCCAGGGAGTCAGCGGCCGGCAGGGTGAAGTTGGCTGCGTTAAGCGGGTACTGCAACCGGGTATCTTCCGTCTTCGACGGATACTGACCCGCCGGAAGCCAGACGCTGTTCCCCATTTGGCAGCGGAACGGGATTCCGCCCGTGGGCGTGCCGGTCCAATAGCCCGCCGGGGCGCTTGTTGCGGAACAACTGACTGTCAGTTGCGAGCCGGAGAAGATTGCGCCGTTCCCGCTGAACCGCCAGCCGTCCAGCGCCTGCTTGGTGACGGCGTTGCTCCAGAACCGGCTGGGCTTGGGGAGAGCGTAGCCGAAGTTGAGATTGACGGCGTGCGGGCGGTTGGTGTCGTACCTTCCCAGGCTCAGGGGCACCCACTGATAGTTGTTAGTGGAGGTGTTGTATCCCGGATAGACGAGGGTCTTCTGGAAGGTGTAGTTCAGGTTCCAGGTCAGGTTGCCCGCGCGCCGGTTCAACTGCACCTGAAGGGAGTTGTAGCTGGAAGCGCCGCGATAGGTCCAGCCTGGGATCTGTCCCAGGCCGGCGTAGCCCACCATGGCCCGGATCAGGTTGGTCGAGTAGAATCCGCTGCTGGTGGGGTCGCGGTACTTCTGGATCTGGCCGTCCCGCGGATTCCAGGTGGTGTATGGCGGCACGGCGTTGTAATCCCACGCATACCCCCATCCGTTCCTCATGGCGTTGGCGACATAAGAGATGTCCACGATCATGTTGCGTCCGATGTCCTGCTGGACGCCGAAACTCCAGTTGTAGGTCGTGATTACCTTCTGCTCTTGCGAGCCGCCGTAAACGTTCTGAGGCGTGAAGTAGGCCTGGGAGCCCGCCAGACTGGCGAAGTTGGTGTACAGGATAACGGGCGCCTGGAACACGGGCGGCGCCATCATCGGGCCCTGGCCCGCGCTGAGAGCGCCGATGCTGTCCACCGTCCAGTTGCGGCCCACCGTGATGCCGAATCCGCCGCGCACGGCGGTCTTGCCGTTTCCGAAAACGTCCAGCGCGAAGCCCACCCGCGGTCCCAACTGGATGGGAGGCACCTTGAAGAAGTGGCTGTCGTACTGGCGAATCCCCGAGTATGGCAGGCTCCCGGCCGCGTAGGAGGAGGTGTCGAACGTGCCCTGCCGGACATACGGGAAGGTGGCCCCGGTCTTCGGATTGATCGCGATCCGGTTCGCCGCCGGGCAGGTCCCGGTGGTCTGGATCGAGCAGCCCGGGTAGAGAAGTTGCCCGACCTTGGAGGCGTCGTAAGCTTCGGCGCTGAACAGGCCGAGGGTGGCGCCCTTCGAGTACAGGTCTCCCACCCGGTGGAACCGCGACCCGAAGTCGAGGGTCAACCGCCGGCCGACTTTCCAGGTGTCCTGCACGAACCACTCGATCTGCGTGTAGCGGGCGTGATTCACCAGTTTGGTGTTATCGTCGCCGTACGCAAAGATACTCCCAACCAGCGCGTTGGAGTACGGATACCCGGTGTCAAACGGCGACGCCCGGTCCGAGCCGAAGTAGTACGTTCCGGCGGTGTTGAAGACCGAGTACACGCTCACGTTGCGCGCCATGCGCTCGATGTAGATGCCGGCCTTCAGGTTGTGGGCGCCCTTGATCCAGGTGATCTTGTCCTGGATCGATTGCACCGTGTCGGTGCCCGTGAATGGCCAGCGGCTGTCGTTGCTGAACTGGGGCGCGGCGTTGATGCCCTGGCCGGAGGACTGCGCGCTGAACCCCGAGGGCAGGCCGAACTGCACGGCCGGGAGCAGGTTCAGGATGTTGCTGGTCTGGTTGATGCGCGGCAGCGCGATGGCCTTTCCGCTGGAGTCCTTCAGTGGCAGCAGGCTGTCGGCGTACGTTTTGGCCCCGCCCACCGCCGTGGAATCCACCCGGTCCAGCGGGTTGACGCCCTGCCGGCCTCGATTGATTCCCCAAGTGAACTCGTTGATCAGGGTCGGGGAGAACGTGTGAACCACCGTCGCCATGGCGCCCGCGGCCTGGACGTGATAGCTGTGCTCGAACTGTCCCCAGGTTCCGCCGGGAGGCCCGACGGTGCCGGCGTAGCCGTCCACCGCCTGGTAATCGTTGATCAGGCGCACGTAGGCGACGGTCTTCGACCCGAGATTGTAGTCCACGCGGAGGATCTTGCCTTCGTTCGGGCGGGACTGCGGCAGGATCGCCCGGAAGTTGTATCGTCTCGACCCGGTCGGATCCAGCGCCAGGCCTCTGGAATCGGGCAGCGGGAACAGGTTCAACATGGCCTGTCCCGCCGGGCTGATCTGGCTGGCGGGGATGATATTGCCCGGAAACACCTTCTGCGTGGTTGGGTCGTAGATCGGGACCTGGACTCCGGCGGTGGTGACGGTCTGGGAGAAATCGCCCTGCCGCTCCAGCGCCGACGGCATGGTGAACGTGTTCTCGATCACGCTCTTGTTGCGTAGCCGGTCGTAGGAGAAAAAGAAGAACAGCTTGGTGCGGCTCTTGTTGAAACCGGTGCCCGGAATGATCAGCGGGCCGCCAATGGTGCCGCCGGGGTTCTGATAGCGGTATTTCGGCTTGGCGACGCGCTGCTTGTTATTCATGAACTCGTTGGCGTTGAACATCTCGTGCCGCCAATAGTAATAAGCGCCGCCGTGAAACTCGTTGGTGCCGTTCTTGACGGTGAAGGTCAACTGGCCGCCGGTCCGCCCTCCGTACTCGGCGGTGTAGTTCGACACCAGCAGCCTTGCTTCGCCGATGGCGTCGATGCTCGGAGAAAGATAGCCGGGATTCAGGTTGCCGGAATCCTGCGCGGCGACACCGTCCAGGTTGAGGATCACCTGGCCCGTCTGGCCGCCGTTAACGGCCGGGATCCCTCCCCCCGACCAGCCGCGGAAGTCGTTCCCGGCGAGCGTCTGCACGCCCGGCAGCGAAATGATGAGGTTCAGAGGATTTCTTCCGCGCGTGGCGATGTCCGCGATCTGGGACAACGAGATGTTCATGGTCCGATCCGAGCTGTCGGTGGCCACGTTCACCGTCCGCGCGGTGACTTCGACCGAGGTGCTGACCTCGCCCACCTCGAGCCGGATCTCGCTCAGATCCAGCCTCTCCTGGGTGGACACCTTGATCCCCTTCTGTTCGTACATCTTGAAGCCCGGCTGCGAGATCGTCAGGGTGTAGGCGCCGGGAATCACGCCGACGAAGACAAACGCGCCGTTGGCGTCGGTGGTGAATTCGCGCACCTGCTTGGAGAGATCGTGCGTTAACTTCACCGGCGCTCCCACAAGAATCGCGCCGGTCGCATCGGTTACGCGTCCCGACACCTGGCCGGTGACGCTTTGGCTATTGGCGGTTGGCACGGATGCCAACAACAGGAGCAAGAGAGAAGTGAAGACATGCAGGAACTTCATCGAAAACCCCCGTGACAGCAGACTCAAGGCGGGCAGCGTTCCTGGTGAGGCACAACTGACCCCCGCAGAGAAGGATTCCCCGCAGACAGCGAACCACCCACCCCATGAACTCCGTTACCTCATATGGCGGCACAATTCACCCCTTGCCGCTCTTTCCGCACCTCACGTCACCCGGGCGTGAGGGATCACCCGAAACCTATTTGTAAGAAAACTATCCGAAGAAGCACTAGATGTCAACAAGAATATATATGCCAGCGCGCCGGTTCCCCGGGCCGCGCACTGGACTTCCGGGCCCGGGAATCATACAGTGGACGGGTAGCCCGCGCTCCGACCCGGCAGGGGCTCGGGCAATGGGAGGAAACATGTTCAAGAGATACGCGACCGCTCTGGTGATCGCCGGCGGCGTGGCCGCCTTCATTGGTGTTTCGGCGCCGGCTCAACCCCCCGGCCCGCAGGAGCGGAAAGGACCGCCGCGTTCCCGCCCCGCGCCGAAGCCCGACGACAACGCCGGTTTCACGGCCATCTTCGACGGCAAGACGCTGAACGGCTGGGAGGGCGAGCCCGGCTTCTGGCGGGTGGAAGACGGCGCCCTCGTGGGCGAGACCACGGCCGAGAAGAAGCTGAAGCTGAACACCTTCCTCATCTGGCGGGGCGGGAAGACGGCCGACTTCGAGCTCAAGGCGGAATACCGCATCACCGAGTCGGGCAACAGCGGCGTCCAGTACCGCAGCGCCGCGCTCCCCGACGTCGGCCAGTGGGTGCTGAAGGGCTACCAGGCCGACATCGACGGGCGGAACAACTTCACCGGCATGTTGTATGAAGAGCGCGGGCGCGGCTTCGTGGCGCCGCGCGGCCAGTTCGTCCGCATGACGGAGGGCGGAGCCCCGAAACTGATCGGCTCGCCGGGCGAATCCGACGCGCTGAAGTCGTTCATCAAGGTGGGCGACTGGAACCAGATCCACGTCATCGCGCGCGGCATCTCCCTCACCCACGTCATCAACGGACACGTGATGGCCATGTGCCTGGACGAGGACGCCAAGGGCCGCGCGGCCGAGGGCCTGCTCGGCCTGCAACTGCACGTGGGCCAGCCGATGAAGGTGGAATACCGCAACGTCCTGCTGCGCGGGCTGTAGACGTGGAGCGGGCCTCCGTCCTGCAAAGCTGGCTTTCGAGCCGGCTTGGTGTTCGCTCCTACTGCTTGATGATCGTGCCGTCGCGGCGGCGGATTTCGCCCCACCCGCCGTTGAGGTCGCGGCCGTCCGGTGCGCGGCGCCCGCCGGCGCCGAACGGATACTTGGCCGCCGCCTTCTCGTCGACTTCGATGCCCCAGCCGGGAGCGTCGTTCGGATACAGGTAGCCATCCTTCAGCACCGGGCAGCCGTGGAAGATCTCCTGGGTGCGCTCGTTGAAGGGTGAGTACTCCTGAATGCCGAAATTGTAAGCCACCACGTCGAGCGTCGCGTTGCAGGCGTGGCCGATCGGGGAGACGTCACCGGGTCCGTGCCAGGCGGTCTTTACGCCGAAGAATTCCCCCAGGGCGGCAATCTTGCGGCATGGCGTCAGCCCGCCCGCCTGTGAGATGTGGATGCGGATGTAGTCGATCAGCCGCTCCGAGATCAGCGGGGTCCACTCGTGCGGCGAGTTGAACAACTCGCCCATGGCCAGCGGCGTGGCGCACTGCTGGCGGATCAAGCGGAACCAGCCGATGTCTTCCGGCGAGACCGGGTCCTCCAGGAAGAAGAGCCGGAACTGCTCGCAGTCCTTGGCGAATTGCAGCGCCTGGGTGGGCGAGATGCGCTCGTGGACGTCGTGCAGCAACTCCACCTCTTCGCCCAACTCCTTGCGGAGCGCCTCGAACAGCTTCAGCGTGCGGCGCATGTACGGCACCGGTTCGTAGACCGGACCCGAGTGCAGCGCGGCCACCTTCGCCTCGCCCCGGCCCGAGCCGTAGGCGGCCATGCCCGGAATGCCCACCTGCACCCGCACGTGGCGGAAGCCGCGCGCCAGGTAGCCCTTCACGCTCTCGATCACCTGCGCGTTGTCGCCGCCCGAGGCATGGCCGTAGCAGTCGGCCGCCTCGCGGCACTTGCCGCCGAGCAGTTGGTAGACGGGCATGCCCGCCTGCCGGCCCTTGATGTCCCACAGCGCCATGTCCACGCCCGAGATGGCGTTGTTCAGCACCGGCCCGTTGCGCCAGTAGGAGCTGTTGTACATGGCCTGCCACAGGTCGTCGATGCGGTCGGTGGGCTTGCCCAGGAGGAACGGCTTCAGGTAGCGGTCCACGGCCGCCACCACCAGGTCGGCGCGCTGCGTGTAAGTGGCGCATCCGTAGCCGTACAAACCGGCCTGGTCGGTGGTGATCTTTACCACCACCAGCCGCACGAAGGCGGGCGCGACGGCGATGACGCTGATGTCCTTGATGACGGGGCGCGGCATGGAGCGCGTGGCGCGCGCGATCTTCTCCTGCGCCGCGGCCTCGCGCCGCGTAAGCATTCCCGCGGCGGCTCCCGAGGAGGCCAGTTGAAGCAGCTTGCGACGATTCATTTCTTCCCGCTCCGGTCTTCGATCAGTTTCTTCAGCCCGTCGATTTGCCGCCGCAGGCGCTTCTGGCGCGCGGCCAGCGACACGGCGTAAACGGCCAGACACAGCCACACGGCGGCGAAGCCGTAGAACATGTATGTGAAATTGCGTTCGTCCATGAGCACCCTCTACAGCGCGTGCGCCCAGCGGCGCGCGGCGTCGATCTCCCGCTCGATCTCTTCCTGCCGCAGGCGGACGATGACGAAGACGACGGCCAGCAGAACCAGCGGCGCCCAGTTCAGAAAGAGCATGTTCCAGTAAGAGGAATCCATCGATCCGCCGCCCCACACCACCGGCTGCGGATGCTGCGTGCGCCACCACTTGATCGAGAAGAACACGATGGGCACGTCCACAAACGCGAAGATCGACAGCACGGCGGAGGCGCGCGCGCGTTGCGTGGGTTCTTCCACGGCGCGGCGCAGCATCAGGTAGCCCGCGTAGAGCAGCCAGCAGACCAGCATCGAGGTCAGTCGCGGGTCCCACGTCCACCAGATGCCCCAGATGATGCGGCCCCAGATCATGCCGCTGATCAGGTTCCCCGCCGCGAAGGCCAGGCCCACCTCGGTCGCCGCCATCGCCACCGCGTCGTAGCGCAGGTTCCGCTTCACCAGGAACAGGATGCTGCACACGAAGGCGGCGAAGAAGCCCAGGAAAGCGGTCCAGGCGGCCGGAACGTGGAAGAAGATGATGCGGAAGATGGCCCCCTGCGCCACCTCGTCCGGCAACCGGAGCAGCATCCCGTACAGGTTCCAGACAAGAAGCGCTCCCGCCACCCCGCTCAATCCGACGATCCAACGATCGCTCATCCGTTTCACTCCACCAGCACGGTTTCCACCAGCCCCAGGGCCAGGGCAGTAAAGATGATATCGAAAGCCACCAGCAGCCGCAGCCACACCTGCACTTCCCCTCCCAGCGGCTGCCCGGCGATCAGGTGGGTGGTCAACTGGATGGCCGCCATCAAGGCGGGAATCATCGCCGGGTAGACGAGAGTGGGCAGCATCAACTCGCGCAGCCGCAGGTTGACGGTCAGCGCGCTGAACATGGTGCCGATGACGGTCATCGCCCAGGTGCCCAGCGCCGCCACGCCGGCAAGCGGCCAGAACTGGCTCCACCAGCGGATGTTATAGAAAATGCCGAACACCGGCAGCGAAACCGCCTCCACCGCCAGCAGCAGAACGAAGTTGGCCGCCGCCTTGCCGGTGTAAAGCGCCGCGCCGGAAATGGGCGAGGCGATCAAGGCGTCCAGACAGTCGTTGGGCAGCTCGCGCGCGAAGCTGCGATTCAGGATCAGCGCGCCGGCGAAGGCGAACACCAGCCACAGCAGGCCGCCGGAAAGCTCGCGCGTCTGTTCGGGCGAAGGGTCGAAGGCGAAGCTGAACAGCAGCAGGATGACGAGGGAGAACGATACCGAGGCGTTCAGCGCCTCCTTCGTGCGCAGCTCGCTGCGCAGATCCTTGACCGCGATGGTGAGGCTGTCGCGCAGGAATCCCCTCATCAGGATTCTCCGTGGTGCCGGTAGAGCCATCCCGGATCGTCCAGCATTTCCTGCGTGCGCTCCCCTTCGAAGGCCAGCCGGCCGCGGTTGATCAGCGCCACGCGCGTGGCCAGCTCGAGCGCTTCGCGCAACTGGTGGGTGGACATGACGATGGTGCGCCCCTCGTCCCGGGCCTGCCGCAACAGGCTCTGCAACACCGCGATGGCGCGGTCGTCCAGCGCGGTGAACGGCTCGTCCAGCAGCAGCAGACGCGGGGAGTGCAGGAAAGCGCGCGCCACGGCCAGCCGCTGCCGCATGCCGCGGGAGAACTCGCGCACCAGCCCGTCGCGCACGCGTTCCAGCCCCGTCCGCTCCAGCCATTCCGAGGCCGTGCGGCGCGGGTCGGCCAGCCCGTACAGCTCGCCGAACAGGCGGAGGTTCTCGAAGGCCGACAGCTCGTCGTAGACCGCGATGCCGTGACCCAACACGCCCACCGTGCGGCGCGTCTCTCCCGCGCGCGCCGGCAGCCCGAACACGCGGACCGCGCCTTTGGCGGGTGTCGAAAGCCCGGCCAGGATTCGGAGCAATGTGGTCTTGCCGGCGCCGTTGCGGCCCAGCAGCGCCAGGCACTCGCCCGGTTGGACCGTGAAGCTCACCTCCCGAAGGGCGGGGAAGTCGCCGTAGAACTTCCACACTCCCTCGGCGGCGATGGCGCTCATTTTTTGTGCTTGCCTCGCGGGGCGGACTCGGGCTCGAGCGGCGGCGCGCGCCGGTAGAGCATCGCGAAGCCCAACGCCAGAATCGCCAGCGCGATCCCGATGACGACCCAGGCGCGGTCGTACAGGCGCGGAAGGATCTGCTGGATGCCGGGACCGGAATCCTCGTCCTCGGCGGCCGTGTCGACGGCGCGGATCGAGCCCGCGCCCCGAATCTCGATCTCGAACTTTCCGCCGGCGGCGTTGAAGATCCGCGCTTGCGAGCGCGGCTCCACGCCCGCCACTTCCAATCCCTGGCCGGCCAGTTCGACTCCGGGCGGCGCCACCAGCCGCGTGACGGCCGCCTTCTGAAGCGGCCGGTTCGAGAACTTGCCGGGGCTGGTGAAGGGCAGGCGATAGGCGACGTCGATGCGCGACTCGCCGGGGGGAATGGGGAAGTCCACCTTGTAGATGTCCTTCTTCCCGGTCTTCCCGGAGGCGCCTTGCCGGGGCACGTTGTCCGGCCCGGTGGTGGTGACCTGGATCGTCCCTCCCGACGCCTCCGGCACCCGCACGCGCACCGCGCCCGCCACCGGATCGTGCACCGCGGTCTTCTCCGGGTTCTTGAAGAGAAAACTCTCGGTGACGGTGAGTTCCTTTTCGCCCGGCTCGAACAGGAAGACGTGCTGCGAGAGTTCCGGCCCGGCGGCCCCGGCGGCCAGCAGCAGAAGCGGACCCACGACGCGGATCACGCGGCGTCTCCCGTCATCGGCTTGCCGCACTCGCCGCAAAACCGCATCGGCTTGTCGAACCTCGCGCCGCAGTGGGGGCAGGTGTTGGGCAGGAGCCTGGGCGCCGCCTTTGCCGGCGCGGCTTTCTCCGACCACCGGTCGATCTCGGCCGCGACCTGCGCCAGTTCCTTCTGCAAGCTCTGCTTGGTCTGCTCGTAGTCCGTCTCGGACAGCTTGCCCAGCCGGAACTCGAACTGGAGATCGCGGAGATTGTCGTAGATGGCGGCCTTACGGTCTTCCAGGTGCCGGGTCGGCGAGACGGCCTCGGCCTCCGGCAGATCGCTCTTCCGGACGTAGAGGGTGAAGACGATGACTCCAATGGTAAGCAGAGCGGCGGCGGCGATCATCAGTCTATCTGTTCACGGTACCGCTTCGTCTGGCCGGATTCCATCCCGGCGGGTTGGCTTCCCTTGATCCCCACCACGTGGGTCCGCGGGTATTCCAGCCTTTGCTTGGCCGGGACCAGACACACCAGGGTACCGGACAGCATCACCAGGAAGCCGATCCAGATCCAGCTTACCAGGGGAAAAACGTAGGCCTGAATGACGGCCTTCTGGTTGTCCTCCGACATGCCGGCGAAGTTCAGGTACAGATCCTCGTTCAACCGGCGGCGTATGGAGACGATCGCGTTAGGCTGGCGGCTGGCCTTGTAGAAGCGGCGGGCGGGATTGAGCGTCCCGGTCTGCCGGCCGTCCTGGTAAACCGCCAAGGCCGCGCGGTTCCAGGTGTAGTCCTCCTCGTCGCCATCGGTCAGGCCGGTAAGGGCCAACTCGTAGCGGCCGATCATGAACCGGTCGCCGATCTTGACCTCCATGGTCGAGTCCTGGTTGAAGGCGGCGCCGGTGAATCCCACGAACATGAGGACGATTCCCATGTGGACCAGGTAGCCGCCGTAGCGCCGCGTGTTGCGATGGGTCAACTCCACCGCGGCGCGCAGCAGGTTCATGTTCTGCCGGGCGCGGATGACGAGCGAGCCTTTGAGGAACTCGGAGGCGATGGTCCAGGTGACGAACAGGCACAGCCCGAACGACAGCAGCGCGTAAGCGTGGCGCACACCCGCCGCGAACAGGACGGCGATCAGGGCGAGGCCGGCCAGCGCCGGCCACAGAAAGGCCCGGCGCAGGCTCTCCAGCGAGCTGCGCCGCCAGGCCACCAGCGGCCCAACGCCCGTCAGAAACAGCAGGAACAGCCCGATGGGAACATTCACGCGGTTGAAGAACGGCGTGCCCACGCTGATCTTCTCGCCCGTCACCGCTTCGGAAAGCACCGGGAACAGCGTGCCCCACAGCACCGTGAAGCAGCTTGCCAGCAGGATCAGGTTGTTGAACAGGAAACTGGACTCGCGCGAGACGACGCTTTCCAGTTGGGCTTCGCTCTTGAGGTAATCCAGCCGGTCCAGAATCAGGTAGATGGTCGCCGCGATGCCGGCCGCCAGGAACGTGACGAAGTACTTGCCGATGGGCGACTGCGCGAAGGCATGCACCGAGCTGACCACGCCCGACCGGGTCAGGAACGTTCCGAAGATGCACAGGAAGAAGGTGGCTGAAACCAGCACCATGTTCCAGACCTTCATCATGCCCTTCTTCTCCTGCATCATCACCGAGTGCAGGAAGGCGGTGGCCGTGATCCAGGGCAGCAGCGAGGCGTTCTCCACCGGGTCCCAGGCCCAGTAGCCGCCCCAGCCGAGCACGGCGTAGGCCCAGCCGGCCCCCAGCAGGATGCCGGCGGACTGAAACATCCAGGTGACCAACGTCCAGCGGCGCGTCAGGTGAATCCAGGCGTCGCCCGGCTCGCGCGTGATCAGCGATCCCATAGCGAAGGCGAACGGCACGACGAAGCCGACGTAGCCCAGGTACAGCGTGGGCGGATGAATGGCCATGGCCCAGTACTGCAACAGGGGATTCAGGCCGTTGCCATCGGGCACCTCGGTAATGCCGCGCCCCACCGCCAGCACCTGGAACGGGGAAGCTACAAAAGCGTTCAGCACCAGGAAGAAGCACTGCGTGATCATGAGCACCGCGACCACGTAAGGCATGATCGGGCGGAATTGGCGCGGCGTGGTCCAGATCACGATCGCCGAATAGGTCGCCAGCAGCCAGCTCCACAGCAGCAGCGAGCCTTCCTGTCCTCCCCACCAGGCGGCGAACTTGTACAGCACGGGCATCGCCCGGTTGGTGTGCGCGGCCACGTACAGCAGGCGGAAGTCGCCCGCAATCAGCCCATAGATCAGCAGGCCGGAGGCCACCGTGAGCAGGACCCAGATCGAGTAGACCGCCCGCTCGGCGCTGACGGCCAGGAAGGGATTGCGCTTCAGCCGCCCCGTCAGGGCGGCGGCCACGGCATACAGGGAGAAACAAAGCGCCAGCAGGATTGCCAGGGATCCCAGGTTTTCCATAGACGGTTCTCAGCTCTACGAGTGTCTTACGAAGCCTGACGGCGCTGGTTGACCGGGGCCTGCTGCGTGGGCTTGGCTTCGTACTTGGAGGCGCACTTAGCTTGGATCTTGCTGGCCTGGAAGACGCCGCTCGCGTCCATCTTCCCGTCGGCCAGGGCCTGCGCGCCGTCCCGGAAGGTGTCCGGCAGCGGCTCGATGCCGCTGTAAACCACCTTCAGCCGGAGAGCGTCCTGTTTGAGGGTGAACTCGACATCCCGCCCCTTGCGCACGATCGATCCGGGTTCGACGTCTCCGGCGACGCGCAGCCGTTTTCCCAGAGCCGCGCTCTTCATCGCATCCAGCTCGGAGATCGTCTTGTAATACGTCTTGGTTTCGCTGATCCCGCCGGCGGCAAGCCACGCCAGGGCGCCCACAATCAACACCACCAGTAGCCCAAATTTCGCGTAGGTCTTCATACCAGCCCTTTTCACTCCAGTATACCGGCAATTCGCGGCCTCCGTCCGGGGAAGCGGTAGACTGTTAGAAATGCCCCGTGTTCTCGATGCAGCGCGAAAAGCGCGGCCCCCTGCGGCGGGGCCGGCGGCGGCCGTGGCGGGAACCGCCGAATCGGCGGGCATTCGCGATTGTTTCGAGTGGTTTAGCCGCGAAAGGCAGTGGATCAACGAACGCCACCTGGAACTGTGCCGGGTGCCTGCTCCCACCTTCTTTGAACAGAAGCGGGCTGAGTGGATGGCGGACCAGTTCCGCCAGCTTGGTTACGATGTCCGTCTGGACCGCGCCGGCAACGTCGTCGCCCTCCAATCCGCCGGGCGCGACACTCCGCTGATCGCTCTGACCGCCCACTTGGATACCGTGCTCGCCCCGCGCCGCTCCGAGGAGATCTTCATCGGCGCCGACGGCCGGTTCAACGGGCCGGGCGTGGCGGACAACGGCGCCGGCCTGGCCGCCCTGCTGGCGGTGGCGCGCGCTGTGGAATGCTGTCCGCCGGTCAAGGAGGCGCGGGCCGCCCTCGCCTTCGTCGCCAACGTAGGAGAAGAGGGCGAGGGAAACCTGAGCGGCATGCGCTATCTGTGCCGGCCCTCCGGCCTGGCGGCGCGGGTGAAGGCATTCATCGTCCTGGACGGCCCGGCCAACGACCATATCACCTATCATGCCCTGGCCAGCCGCCGCTTCGAAGTCAGTTTCACCGGCCCGGGCGGGCACAGTTGGAGCGACTACGGGATCGGCAACCCCGTGCACGCCCTCAGCCGGGCCATCGCCGCCTTCGTGGACGGCCGGGTCGATCCGAAGACCGGTCCCCGGACCTCGTTCAACTTCGGAACCATCGAAGGCGGGCTGAGCATCAACTCGATCCCCACCCAGGCGCGCGCCAAACTCGACCTGCGGGCCGAGGCGCCCGAGGCCATGGACGAGATGGTCGAATGCCTCTCGGAAGCCGTCGAGCAGGCCATGGAGACCGAGAACCTGCGGTCCTCCGGCGGGCGGGTGGCCGCCAGGGTGCGCGAGATCGGCTCGCGTCCCGGCGGACGGCTGAGCGAAGACGCTCCCCTGCTGCGCTGCCTGCGCGCGGTGGATGCGCTGCTGGGCATCCGGGCGGTGCTGGACTGCGCCTCCACGGACGCCAATATTCCGCTGTCCCAGGGCCTGGCGGCGGTGTCGATCGGCGCCGGCGGCCAGGGCGGAGGCGCCCACACGCCGGCCGAATGGTATAGCCCCGAGGGCCGCGAACTGGGCCTGAAGCGGATCCTGCTGACATTGGCGATGCTGCTGCACGATCCCGACGGCGCGTCGTGGGATCAATGA
This sequence comes from uncultured Solibacteraceae bacterium, assembly GCA_964406685.1. GTDB lineage: Bacteria > Acidobacteriota > Terriglobia > Bryobacterales > Bryobacteraceae > JACQZT01. The sequence continues at coordinate 17,678 of CAYOTD010000002.1, forward strand.
ACGCCGGCGCCAATGGGCGCCACTGGCGCGCCGACCTGGCGCTGGCGGCGATCACCCTGGTCTGGGGGACGATGTTCGTCCTGGTCAAGGAGGCGCTGAACAGCGTCTCCACTCTCGTCTTCCTCGCCATCAGGTTCGCCATCGCCACCCTCGCCCTGGCCGTCGCCTTCCGCGGCCGTTTCGGGCGTCTGCGGGCGCGCCGGAAGGAGTGGAAGGGCGGCGTGATCGCGGGTCTGTGCCTGTTCGCCGGTTTCGCCTTCCAGACCTTTGGCTTGCGCTATACCACTCCCTCCAAGTCGGCCTTCGTCACCGGCCTCAGCATCGTGCTGGTACCTTTGCTGGCTTCGCTCGTCCATAGGAGTGGGCCCGCCCTCCCGGAGATTCTGGGTATCGCCGTGGCGACGGTGGGGTTGGGCCTGCTGACTCTGGAGGGATCGTCGCTGTCCATCGCCTTAGGCGACGTGCTGACCATGCTTTGTGCGGTGGCGTTTGCGCTTCACATCCTCGCCGTCGGCCACTTCTCGGCCCAGGCGAGTTTCGAGGCGTTGAGTCTCATCCAGATTGCGACCGCCGGCCTGCTGGCGGCCGCCACCTGCGGCTGGGCCGAGCCCCCGAAACTGGTGTGGAGCGCCGGTCTGGCGGCGGCGCTGCTGGTCACCGGCCTGCTGGCCACGGCGCTGGCGTTTTCGGTCCAGGCCTGGGCGCAGCAGCGTACGACCGCGACCCACACCGCGCTGATCTTCGCCCTGGAGCCGGTTTTCGCCTGGATGACCTCGTACCTGGTTTTCGGCGAGGTGCTGGGCGCGCGGGCCGCAGCCGGGGCGGCCCTGATCCTGGCAGGCATCCTGACGGTGGAACTGAAACCGTTCGCGCGCAGGAGGCATCCATTAGGGCAGAAGGTCTGATCCGGCCGGCCCGCTTGGAACGGTCTCCTATAATAGTCTTATAGCGTCATCCGTCCTGAAAGGTGAAACGTACCATGAGTTTTTTTGAGAAGATGCGTCAACAGAAGCTGCTCTCCGTCACGCTGCTGCTGTTCACGCTGTCCATCGGCATCGTGATCGGCACGTTGGTCAACACGGGCGTGCGCGCGGCCAAGGACCAGTCCCACGCGCCGGACGCCACGCCGTTGGTGATTCCGCCGGCGGCGCAGTTGCCGAGCGAATTCACCGAACTGGCCAAGAAGCTGGAGCCGTCGGTGGTGAACATCAGCACGGACTTCATCCCCCGCCAGGCGCGCGCCCGCCAGCCGCAGCAACAGCAGGACGAAGACGGCGACGGAATGGACATGTTCCGCCGCTTCTTCGGCCCCTTCGGCAACCAGATCGACCCGCGGATGTTCCGCCGGGAGGCGACCGGCACCGGCTTCGTCGTGGACCGGAACGGCTATATCATCACCAATAACCACGTCGTTTCCCAGGCCGACACGATCAAGGTGAAACTCACCGGCGACAAGACCGAATACAAGGCCAAGGTGATCGGCGTGGACCGTGAGACGGACCTGGCGGTGATCAAGATCGACGCCGGCAAGCCCCTCTACCCGGCCAAGATCGGAAACTCCGACGGCGTGCAGGTGGGCGACTGGGTGGTGGCCATCGGCTCGCCGTTCGGCCTGGAAGCCACCGTCACCGCGGGCATCGTCAGCGCCACCGGCCGTGATATCCAGGGCGCGCAGCAGTTCCAGCATTTCATCCAGACCGACGCGGCCATCAATCCGGGCAACTCCGGCGGGCCCCTGCTGAACCGCCGGGGCGAGGTGATCGGCATCAACACCGCCATTGCCACCAACACCGGCGCCTACCAGGGCATCGGCTTCGCGCTGCCGTCGAACACGGCCGTGAAGGTCTACAACCAGATCATCCGCAGCGGCCACGTCACGCGCGGCTCGATCGGCATCACCTTCAACAAGTACGACAAGCCGGAGGTCTACAAGGCGCTGGGCTTGCAGGGCGGCGTGCTGGTCGAGTCGGTTGAGACCGGCGGTCCGGCCGAGAAGGCCGGCCTGAAGCAGGAAGACGTCATCGTCGCCATGAACGGCAAGCCGATCAAGGACGGCGACGACCTGGTGAACAAGGTCGCGGAGACGCCGGTGGGCACCACGGTGACGTTGACTCTTGACCGGGCGGGGACGAAGTCGGACCACAAGGTGACCATCGAGGACCGGACCAAGGTCTTTGCCAACAATCCCCGCGTCCGCGGCGACGATTTCGAAGAACCCTCCCGCGCCGAAGGCACGCAGGCCAGGTTCGGCATCTCGATCCGCAATCTCTCCGACGCCGAGCGCGACCAGATGAACCTTCAGGACCGGCGTGGCGTCATGGTCACGCGGGTGGAGAACGGTTCGTTCGCCGAGGAGATCGGCGTGGCCGCGCGCGACGTCATCGTCTCCATCAACCGCCAGACGGTGACTTCGGTGGACGACGTCAAGCGCATCCAGGCGACGCTGAAGCCGGGCGACGCCGTGGCGTTCCGCATCATGCGGCGCCAGGGCGGCGTCATGGGCCAGCCGCCGCAGTGGCTGAGCCTGTTCGTCGCCGGCACGCTCCCGCCGCAGCAGTAGTGCCTATGTGCGGATCCGGGCCTCGTCGATCTCCACGCCGAGGCCCGGCCCCGCCGGAACCTCGATCTCTCCATCCTTCACCACCAGCGGCCTCTTGAGAAAGCTTCCGGTGAGGAACTGCGGCCCGTTGAGCGCCGCCGGGAACTTCAGCCCGTAAGCCCCATACAAGCCGAGAGCCGCCGCCAGAGCCAGGTCCGGATCGGTCAGCCCACTGCCCAGGAACAGCAACCCGGCGTCCCGGACGATCTCCACCTGCCGCCGGGCGTCCCACAATCCGGCCGTGCGCGCGGGCTTCATCGCCACGCCATCGAGCAATCCCAGGCGGATGAACTCGATCAGTTCGGTGCTGGAGACCACACCCTCGTCCATCAGGATGGGCAGCGCGCCCTGCCGCTTCAGCTCCTTGAAGCCGCTGAGCCGGTTGGCCGCCACCGGTTGCTCGAGCACGTTGACGCCGATGTCGGCCAGCTTGGGCGCCACTTTGAGCGCGGTGGCCACGTCGTAGCCGCCGTTGGCGTCGGCCCAGAAGAAGGCGTCCGGCGCCAGCTTGCGCACCCGGCGGCACATCTCGAGGTCGAACTTCGGGTCCGGCGACACCTTGACGTTGAAATTGCGATAGCCGCGCGCCCGGCCTTCCTCGACCAGTTTTTCGGTCTCCTCGATCGTCTGCGGGTTGACCGTCCAGCTCAGCGTGATGCGCGGCAGCGGCTTGCGGCCCCAGCGTTGGGCCAGGCTCAGCCCGCGCAGCCGGCCCGTCAAGTCGTGCAACGCCAGGTCGATCCCTGCCTTGGTGATCGGCATCCCGGTGGAGAACGACGGCGCGATGGCGCGGTTCATCGCCGTGTGCGCGCCGGCGATATCGAACGGATCGCGCCCGATCAGCGCCGGCGCCAGGTACTTCTCGATGGCGGCGAGGGTCGCCTCGGGTGTCTCATAACTCCACGAGGGGACCGGGACGCTCTGCCCCCAGCCAACCGAGCCATCCTCGGCGGTGATCTTCACCAGCACCGTGGGCCGCTCCGGCCGGGTGAAGAACTTGAAGTGCGCCGTAACCGGATAGGCCATCGGAAAAGCCTCGATCTTGCGGATAGCCGGCGCCGGCGCCGCCGCCAGCAGCGCCGCCCCCTTGAGCAGGTTTCTACGTGTCATTTGTCTAGCTTTGCAGATAGGAAACGCCGATGAAGATCAGCAACCCGAGCAGCCAGGAGGGCGCCGCCGCCGCGAACCCCTTCCCTTTCGACGATCCGGTCAGGTAGGCCAGCGCCAGGCTGGTGATGATGATGTTCCAGATCGTGAAGATGGAGAAGTAGTCCAGCGTTGCCAGCAGCGGTTTGCTGATGCCCTCGTGGAAAAACAGGCCCAGGCCGAAGGAAGGTCTCAGCTCCGCGATCGTCTGAATCTCATCCCCTTTCATCCGGACGACGAAGTAACTGGCGATGGTCTGAAGCATCGAGATCAGCGAGCAGTGGGACACGAGGGAGAAAAGGTCGCGGAACGACGCATTCATGCCCATCACCGTGCACGCCAGCAGCAGAATCGCCGCGCCGAGGGCGAGCATGGCGGCCAGGAACACCGGGGTCACGAAGACGCCGACCTTTTGCATGGTCTGGATCATGCCCATCCGGCTCTCGAACTGCTCCGCCGTCATCCCGCCCGGAGGGTTCATCTGCAAGACGCGCATGGTGGTGGGAACCAGCATGAGCTGCACGACAATGGTGACCGCACTGAAGATCAGCAGCGGCCACAGCCAGGACCACTGATTCTTGATGGCCTTTATCGCCCCCGCGGGATCGACAAAGATGTTCAACATGCCCATCAACTGTTCGCCGAAGCCGACAGGTTCGACGGGACTGGGAACCGGAGCAGCCGACATTGTGACTCCTTTCGGGTGTTCCTATCGAATTTACGCCTCTTCGGGTGAAATGGGAAGTCCCTGCGGGGGAGCGAACCGGGCGCGGACGAAATCCGCCGCCTCTTCGGCCGTCCGCACGGTGGATTCCAGTTGCGCGTCCTCCACCTCGGCCAGAATGCGCGCAAACGCCGGCCCCGGCCGGTATCCCATGCGGATCAGGTCGTTGCCCGTGAACAGGCGCGCCGGTTTCAGTTTCTCCGGCGGCGATTCGGCCAACTTGCCAAGTGCGAACTCGTAGTTGGACAGGTTCCGGTGGCTCGACAGGCAGTCCAGCCGGTGCAGTTCCAGGTGCTCCTCGAACCGGTCCATGCGCAGGAAGCGCTTCAGCTTGCTCTCGCGCATGTGGGGAAGATCCTTGAAGCGCAGGTGATGGGCGATCAGGGCCAGGATGTGAACGGTCTGGTCGTTGGAGAAGCGCAGGCGCTCCAGGATGCGCGCGGCCATCTCCCCGCCGGCCTCGACGTGCCCGTCAAAGCGGATGCGCTTGTCGAAGCGGAAGGTCGGCGGCTTGCCGATGTCGTGCAGCAGCACGCCCCAGGCCAGTTCCGCCGAAGGCTCCCGCAGCCCTTCCAGCATCAGCAGCGTATGGATCCAGACATCGCCCTCGGGATGGTACTCGGGCGGCTGCGCGACGCCCTTCAGTGCCGCGACCTCGGGCAGGACCTCGTTCAGCAAGCCGGTTTCGTCGAGCAACTCGAATCCGCGGCGGGCGCCGCCCTCGGTCAGGATGCGGGTCAGCTCGTCGCGGACGCGCTCCGCCGAGATCGCGCGGATCGCCGCGCGCTGCTCGCGGATCGCCGCGAAGGTGTCGGGCTCGATGGCGAAGCCGAAGCGGGCGGCGAAGCGCACCGCGCGCAGCATCCGCAGGTGGTCTTCGCGGAACCGCTCCTCCGCCTCGCCGATGGCGCGAACGACGCCCCGCTTGAGATCCTCTTGTCCGCCGGTGAAGTCCAGCACCTGCCCGCTGGCCGGGTCCATCAGCAGGGCGTTGATGGTGAAATCCCGGCGGCGCGCGTCTTCGCGCGGGTCGGATTCGTACCGCACCTGCTCCGGCCGCCGGCCGTCGCGGTAGGCGTGGTCGGTGCGGAAGGTGGCGACCTCGACTTCGGCGCCGTCCCCGGACACCAGCGCGACGCCGAAGTGCGCGCCCACCAGTTTCGCGCCCGGGAACAGCGCCAGAACGGCTTCCGGGCGGGCGTCGGTGGCGACGTCGTAGTCCTTCGGCGGGATGCCCAGCAGCAGGTCGCGCACGCACCCGCCGACCAGCCAGGCCTGAAAACCCTGGCCGCGCAGTGCCGCCACGATCCGGCGGGCCAGACGGGCATCCCTGGTGTCCGGCATCAATATGATCGTAGAATAGGCGCAAGAGCCTTTCCCAATCTCCATGTCGTCTCCAGCCAACCGCCCCGGCGCAGCCAAGATCGTAGTCGCGACGACGGTCGCCCTGGCGTTCATCTCCTTCTGGCGCGGCGCCGCCATCGTCTTGAGCGACCTGGCGTCGACGATGTTCTACGTCGGCGGCATCGCGGAGCAGGCCGTCGGGAAATCGGCCCCCTGGTTCGTGCTTTCGGTCATGCTGTTCGGCTTCGCCGTGCGCTCCGTCTACATGGAGAGTTGCAGCATGTTCGTGCGCGGCGGCGTTTACGTCGTGGTGCGCAACAGCATGGGGCCGTTCATCGCCAAGATTTCGGTCTCGGCGCTGGTGGTGGACTACGTCCTCACCGGGCCGATCAGTTCGGTCAGCGCCGGACACTATCTGGGCCGCCTGCTAAACGAGATCGGCGAGTATCTCCATCTCGGCGTCCATATCCCGCCGAACCTGTTCGCGGCGGCCTTCGGCGTGACCGTGACCATCTACTTCTGGTGGGCCAACACCAAGGGCATTCACGAGTCGAGTTCGAAGGCGCTGCGGATTCTTCAGATCACCACGGTGATGGTGGTGATGCTGCTCCTGTGGTGCCTGGTGACGATCCTGCTCCGGGGCCAGTTCCAGCTTCCGCCCGCTCCGGTGCCCGCCAATCTGCGTTTCGGCAAGGAGGCCCTCGGCTGGCTGGAGGGCACTTTCTGGCCGCAGCTCGCGTTGGTAGGCATCATCATCGCCTTCGGCCACTCGCTGCTGGCCATGAGCGGTTTCGAGACACTCGCCCAGGTCTACCGCGAGATCGCCTATCCCAAGCTCAAGAACCTGAAGATCACCGCCAACATCGTCTGCGTGTACGCTCTGCTGAGCACCGGCCTGGTCTCGCTGTTGGCCGTCATGCTCATCCCCGACAACGTCCGGCCGAGCTACTACGACAACCTGATCGGCGGGCTGGCCATGAACCTGGCCGGGCCGGAGCCGCTGCGGCTGGTCTTCCACGCGTTCGTGGTCCTGGTGGGCGCCATGATTCTGTCCGGCGCGGTCAACACCTCGCTGATCGGGGCCAACGGTATTCTGAACCGCGTGGCCGAGGACGGCGTGCTGCTGGACTATTTCCGCCGGCCGCACCGCCGCTTCGGGACCACCTACCGCATCATCAACATGGTGACCCTCCTGCAACTGGCCACCATCGTGGCCAGCCGCGGCGACGTCTACCTGCTGGGCGAAGCCTACGCCTTCGGCGTGGTGTGGAGTTTCTTCCTCAAGGGCCTGGGCGTGCTGGCGTTGCGCTTCCAGCGGAGCGACCAGGAATACAAGACCCCGCTCAACCTCCGGCTCGGCCGTTTCGAGATTCCCATCGGCCTGGGCGTGACAACCCTGATGCTGTTCTTCGTCGCCATCGCCAACCTGCTGACCAAGCAGATCGCCACCATCTACGGTGTTTCGTTCACTGTGGTCATGCTGGCGCTGTTCATCATCTCCGAGCGCGTCAACATGAGAAAGCGTTCGGCCGAGAAGCAGGGGCTGGAGGAATTCAACCTCGAGCACCAGTCCAAGGTGGACACCGCCACTGTGCATGCCCGCCCCGGCTGCGTCCTGGTGGCCGTGCGCGAGTACCTTCGCATGGAGCACTTCCGGCGCGTGCTCCAGCGGACCAACCTGCGCCGCCACGACATCGTGGTGATGACCGTGCGGCCCATTTCGGCGGGCGCGGGCGAGTACGCGCTATCCGACGATCAGCTCTTCTCCGACTACGAGAAGGAGCTGTTCAGCCACGTAGTGACCATCGCCGAGAAGGAAGGCAAGCCGGTGGAACTGCTGGTGGTGCCGGCGGTGGATCCCTTCGACGCCATGGTGCAGACCGCCGCCAACCTGAAGGCGTCGCGGCTGGTGACCGGAGTCTCGGCGCGCATGTCCAGCGCCGAACTGGCGCGCCGCATCGGCCTGGCCTGGGAGCGCCTGCCGGAGCCGCGGCCGCCGCTGTCGCTGGAGGTCATCGCGCCGGACCGCCCGTCGGCCTACGTCAACCTGGGCCCGCACCCGCCGCGCCTTTGGCCGGAGGATGTGGACCGCGTTCACGAGATCTGGCTGCGGCTCACCGAGAACAGCCGTTTTGGGGCCAAACTGCACCACCGCGACGTCGTCGGCGTCGCGCTGCGGCGCCTGGAGAGGGACCTGGCAACAAAGGATCCCGGCCAACTGCTCGAAGAGATCGACGACGAAATGCGCCGCGGACCCGACTAGCCGCGCTTGCCGCCGCTCTTGCCTGTCTCCGTCTCCGGCGGCTGAACCTTGGCCAGCACCTCGCCGAACAGTGCCGCCTTCTTCAGGTCTTTCTTGGAGGGCGGCTGCTGCTCGTGCCGGTAGTCGTGATCGGAGTAGCAGGTGCGGCAGCGGACCTTCGCGGGCGCGCTGGCAACCAGGGAAACAATGGCGTGATTCGTCAAACGGCGGCATTTCACGCACCAGTCGTCTATGACATCTCCAAGCCGGAAATCTCCCATGATGTCTTCGCCTTGCCGTTCGTCCTGCAAGTATATCAGATCGCCGCGCGCGGGCCCGGCGCGCGCGCTACCATCGTGGGTATGCGCGGCAAGTGGTTGCTGTTCGGGGGCATCGTGATCCTGGCCGGCATCGGCGCCGGAGCACTCTCCCTGCTGCGCCGGCCCGCCTCGCCCGGCCCGGCTGCCCAGCCCGCCGCGCCGCCGCTGGGTCCGGAGATCGGCCTGACAGGCAAGATCCAGGCGCGCAACATCGTGCCCGTGGCCGCGACCACCGACGGTGTGGTGGAGGCGTTCACGGTGGAGGTCGGCCAGGACGTCTTCGAAGGCCAGCTTCTGGGACGGATCAAGAATGCGTCGCTGGAGGCCGCGGTCGAGCGGGCGCAGATGGAACATGACAGCGCGCAGTCCCGCGTGGCCAATCTGGATGCGGCCCTGATCGCCGCCCGCCTGGAAGCGGCGCGCGCCGAGGCCGACAGCGTTCGCTCGCGGCAGGAGTACGAGAAGGCGGAGAAGGCCTTCCTCCGGCAGCAACTGCTCTTCCGGGAAGGCGCCTCCCCGCGCCTGGTCTTCGAGCGAACGCAGAAGGAGTACGCCGCCGTGAAGGCCGAGCATGAAAGCCTTCGCGAATTGGCGGAGCATGCCGGCGAGCGCATCCAGGCGGTCACGAAAGACCTCGACGCCGCGCGCCGCAGGCTCGATGAGACCTCCGAGGAACTGGACCTGGCCAAGGAGGAACTGGCGGCGGCGGAAGTGCATTCGCCGGTGGACGGCATCCTGGTGGCGCGGCGCGGCGAAGCGGGCGGGGAAGTCAACCGCTCGATGACGGACCTGTTCCAGATCGCGGTGCAGTTGGCCTCCCTCGATGTCGTGGTCGAGCCGCCCCCCTCCGCCCTGGCCCGCATCCGGCCCGGCCAGCCCGCCGCCGTCCGCGTGGCGGAGGTGGCGGATGCGGCGCTGCCGGGCGCGGTACGCGACGTGAAAGGCGCGCAGGTCTTCGTCGAGTTCACCAGCCCCAACCCGGCCATCCGCCCCGGCCTGACGGCGCAGGCGACCATCAGGATAGAATAGGTCACCCCAGGAGGGCCTCCATGCAGTTTCTTGAAAGTAGTCTGCTTGAGTTGATCACCCAGACCTCGACCAACCTGCCGCCTGACGTGCGCGCCGCCATGCGCCGCTTCCTCCCCGCCGAGACGCCGGGCACGCAGAGCGCGCAGGCGCTGAACATCATCGCCTCCAATATCGACATGGCGCAGGAGGACGAAGGCGCGATCTGCCAGGACACCGGCATGCCGACCTTTGTCATCCACACCCCCGCCGGCGTGAGCCAGGCCGCCATCCGGAAAGCGGTTTGCGCGGCGGTGGCCGAGGCGACCCGGCGCGGCAAACTGCGTCCGAATTCCGTCGATTCTCTCACCGGCGCCAACAGCGGCAACAACCTGGGCGCCGAAACGCCGGTCCTCCATTTCGAGCAGTGGGACGAGAAGGAAATCGAAGTCCGGCTGATCCTCAAGGGCGGCGGCTGCGAGAACATGAATGCGCAGTACTCTCTGCCGTGCGAACTCGACCACTTGGGCCGCGCCGACCGGAACCTGGAGGGCGTGCGCAAGTGCCTCCTGCACGCCGTCTGGCAGGCGCAGGGCCAGGGCTGCGCGCCGGGCGCCCTCGGCGTCTGCATCGGCAGCGACCGCGCCCACGGCTACACGCTGGCGAAGTACCAGTTGTTCCGCACCCTCGACGACGTCAATCCCAATCCGGATCTCGCCGCGCTGGAGGGCCGGATCATGGAGGAGGCCAACCGGCTGGGCGTCGGCGCGATGGGCTTCGGCGGCGCGGTGTCGCTGATCGGCTGCAAGATCACGGCGGCCAACCGCCTGCCGGCCTGCTTCTTCGTGTCGGTGGCCTATGAATGCTGGGCTTTCCGGCGGTTGGGCGTGCGCCTGGACCCCGCCAGCGGCGCCATCACGCAGTGGCTCTACCGCGACCCGGACCGCCCGGTCGAGCGAATGTCCGCCGGCGCCGGATTCCCGCTTACCGGCCGCGAGGTTGTGTTGACGCCGCCGCTCACCGAGGAGGCGGTGCGGGCGCTCAAGGTCGGCGACGTGGTCCTGATCGACGGCGACATCTTCACCGGGCGCGACAACGTTCACGCCTACCTCATGAAGAACCCGCCCCCGGTGGACCTGCGCGGGGCGGTGATCTACCACTGCGGCCCGGTGATGCTCAAGCAGGGAGAGGAGTGGGTGGCCAAAGCCGCCGGACCCACCACCTCCAGCCGCGAGGAGCCCTACCAGCACCACGCCATCCGCGAGTACGGCCTGCGCGCCGTCATCGGCAAGGGCGGCATGGGCGCACGGACGCTGGCGGCGCTGAAAGAGTGCGGCGCGGTGTATCTCCACGGCATCGGCGGCGCGGCCCAGTTCTACGCCCGCGCCATCGAGAAGGTGTACGGCGCACACCTGATGGAGTTCGGCATCCCGGAAGCGATGTGGCACATGCGGGTGAAGGGGTTTTTGACCATCGTCACCATGGACGCGCACGGCAACAGCCTGCACGCGGATTTGAAGCACTCCACCGGCGCGATCCTGGCCGGCCTCGCTCGACAACCCTAACTGGATTTGTTATATTACAGTTAGAGGCAGCAATCAACGAAATGGCTTTTAAACCGGCATTCGCTCAGAACGCCCAGGTGGAGCATAACAAGTTTGGCTTGGGTACGGTGCTCTCCTGCACGGAGGAGCATATTGTCATTCGCTTTGACGACCACGGCGAGAAGAAGTTCATCTCCGGGATCGTGCTTCCCAACCTGAAAAAGAGCGACCGGACTCCGCCCCCCGAGAAGCGCGCCCGCGCGCGCAAGCCGAAGGCTGTGCCCGTCGCCGCCGAAGGCTGATCCGTCCCCGTGGATGCCCGGCGCCGGAGCCGGGAGGGCAAGGTCTGATACACTGAAAGCCTCCCATGAAGTTCGGCGTCGTTGTCTTTCCTGGCAGCAATTGCGATCACGACGCGTGGTACGCCGTGTCGCGGAATCTGGGCGAGCAGGCCGCATTCATCTGGCACGATTCCCACGAGATCGGGCGGTGTGACGCGATCATTCTGCCCGGCGGATTCGCCTACGGCGATTACCTGCGCTGCGGCGCTATTGCCAAGTTCTCTCCGGTGATGGCGGCGGTGAAACGCTTCGCCGCCTCTGGGGGGCTGGTCCTCGGCATCTGCAACGGCTTTCAGATCCTGGTGGAAAGCGGCCTGCTCCCCGGCGCGCTGATCCGCAATCGCGGCCTGAAGTTCATCTGCAAGCCGGTGGAGCTGCGGACGGAGACGGTGAACTCGCCGTTCACCAACCGCGGCGAAGCGGGCCGGGTCGTCACCTTCCCAATCGCCCACGGCGAGGGCTGCTACGTCGCCGACGAGCGAACCCTGGACGAGTTGGAGGCGGAGGGCCGGGTCGCCTTCCGCTACGTGAACAATCCCAACGGATCGGCGCGCGACATCGCCGGCATCCTGAACCACGAGCGCAACGTGCTCGGCCTGATGCCCCACCCGGAGCGCGCCACCGATCCGCTGATGGGCTCCGTCGACGGGCTGATGGTGTTCCGTTCGATGGTGGCCGCGCTGGCTTCCGTCCGATAAACCATGAGCGTTATCACATCCGAAATGGTCGCGGCTCACCAGTTGAGCCCGTCGGAGTACGACAAGATCGTCTCGCTGCTGGGCCGCGAGCCCACCTACACCGAGCTCGGCATCTTCAGCGTGATGTGGAGCGAGCACTGCTCGTACAAGAGCTCGCGCCTGCATCTGAAAAAGCTGCCGACGCGATCCAAGCTCGTCGTGCAGGGCCCGGGCGAGAACGCCGGCATCATCGACATCGGCGGCGGCTGGGCCATCGCCTTCAAGATCGAATCGCACAATCACCCCAGCTTCATCGAGCCGTTCCAGGGCGCGGCCACCGGGGTGGGCGGCATCCTGCGCGACATTTTCACCATGGGCGCGCGCCCCATCGCCGTGATGGACGCCCTGCGCTTCGGCCCGCTCGACGATCCGGACTGCGGCCCGCGCAACCGCCGCATTCTCTCCGGCGTGGTGGCCGGCATCGCCCACTACGGCAACTGCTTCGGCGTGCCCACCATCGGCGGGGAGACGACCTTCGAGCCCTCCTACAGCGGCAACCCGTTGATCAACGTCTTCGCGCTCGGGGTTTTCCGCAAGGACCAGATCTTCTATGCGCGCGCCTCGGGCGTGGGCAACCCGGTCATCTACGTCGGCGCCAAGACCGGCAAGGACGGCATTCACGGCGCCTCGATGGCCTCCGCCGAGTTCACCGAAGAGTCCAAGCAGAAGCGGCCCAACGTGCAGGTGGGTGATCCGTTCATGGAAAAACTCCTGCTGGAGGCCTGCCTGGAAGCCATGCAAACCGGCGCCATCGTCGGCATCCAGGACATGGGCGCGGCGGGGCTGACCTGCTCGACCTGCGAGATGGGCAGCCGGGGAGAGACCGGCATCGAAATCGACTTGCAGTACGTTCCCCAGCGCGAAACCGGCATGACGCCTTACGAGATCATGCTGTCGGAGTCGCAGGAGCGCATGTTGCTGGTGGCCGACAAGGGCCGCGAAAAGGAGGTCTTCGACGTCTTCCGCAAGTGGGGCCTGGACGCCGTTACCATCGGCACGGTCACCGGCGACGGCCTTCTGCGCGTGAAAGACCACGGCACG
>CAYOTD010000003.1:0-27458 GCA_964406685.1 uncultured Solibacteraceae bacterium
TCACTTGGCAAACTGCCCGAACCGGAGCTCACCCACGAATTCTTCTGACGAGTCAAAGAAGAAGACCGCGATCGAGATCCACATCATGGTGGCCGCGATGGAATGGACGAACGCGGCGGCCATCCCCACCGGGGAGAGGAGCGCTCCCGCCAGCATGAACGTCTTCCGCGTGCGATTGGGGCTCCATCCCCGGCTCTGCAAGGCCAGGACGAGGCACACCAGGACAAAGCTGGTGACGTCGGAAACCAGAAACGGAATCCAGCGGACGGCGGTCATGCCGCCGATGCTCATGTGCCGGGCGTTCACCAGGTAGTCTGGAATCCGGAAGACGAAGAAGTACCACAGCGGATCGGCGAAGAACCGGCAGAAGAAGACGGCTCAGGGTGGGCGGTAGCGGAACAGGTCGATCCGACGCAGGGTGCGTGTGCCGGTTTCCGGGCGCGGCTCGCGCCGGCCGGGGCAGGCCGGCGGCCGAGAGCGGGTACCGGAATTTTCCGAAAAGTGCCAGGCCTATTAATTTCATTCGGAAAACAAGGCTAACACGACCGTGGCACGGGGGCCATCCTCGCGCGTATACTGAACCCGGAGGCAAGAGAGCCATGGAAGATACTGTCAGAGCGGAGACCCGGCGGTCGTTTGTGGGCAAGAGCGCGGGGTTGGTGGGTTTGGGCGCGGCGGCAGCAGCCGCGAGCGCTCCGGCTCGCACGCCCCTGGCGCTGTTTGGCGGTCCGAAGGCGGTTACCTTCCCATCCGCGCAGCAGGGCGCGTTGACGCGGTGGCCGCGCTACGGAGCGGCGGAGAAGAAGGCGCTGCACGATATGATAGACAGCGGCCAGTTCTACCAGGAACTGCCGAAGTTCGAGAAGGAGTGGCAGGACTACACCAAGGCGCCCTTCGTCAAAGCGCACATGAACGGTTCCAGCGCGCTGACGAGCATGTACTTCGCGCTTGATCTCGAGCCAGGGAGCGAGATCATGGTGCCGTCTTATACCTTCTTCTCGGCCGTTCTGGCGCTGCGCTTCTTCGGCCTCGTCCCGATCTTTGTCGATATCGATCCCGCCACCGGCTGTTTCGACCTGGACGACGCCAAGCGGAAGCTGACCAAGCGTACTCGCGCGGTCGAGGCGATGCACTCCTGGGGGCTGCCCTGCGAGATGGACAAGATCTGCGGCTGGGCCAAGGAGAAGGGCCTCATCGTGCTGGAGGACGCCGCTCACGCGCACGGCGCCGAGATGCAGGGCCGCAAGATGGGCACCTGGGGCGCGATGGGCATCTACAGCTTCCAGACCAGCAAGGTGTGCCCGGCGGTGGAAGGCGGCGTAGGAATGTACCAGACACGCGAGTACTACGAACGCGCCGCGGCCTTCGGCCACTATGAAGACCCGGTGAAGTTCGCCGCCAACAGCCCGGTGCGCGCCTATGAGGGTACGGGGTTCGGGCAGAAGTACCGCATGCACCCGTTCGCCGCCGCCGTCGTCAGACAGCAGTTGCGCGGTTTGGACGAGCGCAATGCCGTCATCCACGGCAACGTGCGCAAGTTGAACGACCGGCTGACGCAGTTGCCCGGTTTGAGCGAACCGCGGGTGCGCCCCGATCAGAAACGCGTCTACTATCACGCCAGCATGCTGCTGCTGGACGAGAAGAAGGCCGGGTTCACGCGCGACAAACTGCTCAAGGCGTTGCAGGCCGAAGGCGTTCGCGCATCCAAGTGGGACTATCCCGAGCAGCACCGGCTCAAGATCTACTCCGAAGCCAAGTGGTGGCACCATCCGCCGGTGATCCCGGCCGCGTTGCCCGGAACCACGCAGGTCAACGCCACCCACATCTTCATGCCGACGGTTCACGGTGAAGCGCCGGAACTCCTCGACCAGTGGGTGAAGGCGTTTGAGAAGGTTTGGGCCAACCGCGCCCAGTTGGCGTAACATCCTGCGGCGGCGCTTCAAAGCTTGATGTAGATCCGCCGCCAGTACAGGATGCCCATCACGCCCAGCCAGAACAGGTCGTAGAGCACCGCGAAAACGAAGGGTCCGCCCATCTCTCCAAGGTGACGGGAGAACAGGTCGCCGCCCGCTTTCCACAGGTTCACCGGCGCACCAGCGGGACCGGCTGTCTGGATCGCCATCAAGGTCTTCATGCCTAACTGCGAGAAGACCCAGACCGCGATCGAGTTCACGCCGAAGATCAGAAACGGCAGGGTCCACCAGGTTACTTTTTTGACGTCCACGACATAGTAACAGGAGGCCAGGCCCGCCAGCGCCACCCCGCCCATGAACAGCACCAGTGAACTGGTCCACAGATGCTGGTTGATGGGGAACCACGGGCTCCAAATCACGCCCGCGGCCATGCACAGGCTGCCGTAGAAGTAGAGATTCGTCAGCTTCTCGAACGCCGGCCGGTCCGAGCGCAGATGGATGCCGGTTAGCAGCCCCATCAGCATCGTCACCAGGGCCGGCACGCAGCCGAGCAGGCTCTTGCTTTCCCAGGTCCTGCGGCCGAGGCGTGCCGGCATGACAAGCTGGTCGATGTAGTTGCCCCAGTTGCCCACCGGCTTGAGGACGCCGGCGCCATAGCCGGGGACGGGGACGAACACCATCAGCACGTAGTACAGCACCAGGATGATCCCGGAGAGCCAGGCCATCTGCCGGATGGTCATCCGCAGGTGGACGAACAGGATCGTCGCCAGAAAGTAACAGATGGCGATGCGCTGCAATACGTTCATCACGCGCAGCGTGGGCCAGTGGAACTGGGGATAGCCGTTGAGCAGCATGCCTACGACAAACAAGAGGACGGACCGGCGCAACGCCTGCCAGAACAGCTTCCCCCGGCTCTCGCCGCGCGCCAGCCGGGACGCGAAGGCGTAGGGCATGGCGACGCCCACGATAAACACGAAGAAGGGGAAGATGAGGTCGGCAAAGCCCCATCCGTTCCAACTGACGTGGCCGAGGCCGGGGAAGATCTTGCCCGGGTGGCTGTTGACCAGAACCATCCCGAGGAGCGTAAAGCCGCGGAAGACATCGAGCGAGAGCAGGCGCTGTTTCGCGGGAGGGGCGGGAGCCGTGGCGTTCTGGTTTTCCATGTCTCTCCTCAGAGCTTGATGAGGATCCGCCGCCGGTACAGAATGCCCATCACGCCCAGCCAGAACAGGTCATACAGGACGGCCACCGCGAACGATCCCCCCATGGGGCCAAAGAAACGGCCCAGAACCTCGCCGCCGGCCTTCCATAGATTCGTCGCCGAGCCATCCGCGGCGGTCGTCTGGATGGCCATGAGCGTTTTCATGCCCAGCTCCGACAACATCCACACGGCGATCGAGTTCACGCCGAAATACAGGAACGGCGCGGTCCACCAGGTTACTTTTCTCACGTCCACGACATAGTAACAAGTGGCCAGTCCGGCCAGTGCCATCCCGCCGATGAACAGCACCAGCGAGCTTGACCACAGGTGCTGGTTGATGGGAAACCACGGGCTCCAGGCGACGCCGGCGGCCATGCACACGCTGCCGTAGAAATAGAGGTTCGTCAGCGTCTCGTAGGCCGGCTTCCGGGCGCGCAGGTAGATCCCGGTCATCAGTCCCATCAGCGTCGTCACCAGCGCCGGAAGGTTGCCCAGCAGGCTCTTGCCCTCCCAGGACTTGTGGCCCAGGTGGCCGGGCATGACGAGCTGGTCGATGTAGTTTCCCCAGTTGCCCACCGGCTTGAGCACGCCGGCGCCGTAACCGGGCACCGGGACGAAGACCATGAGCACGTAATACAGCACAAGAATCGTTCCGCAGATCCAGGCCATCGTCTTGGCTGTCGGGCGAAGGTAGAGATGCAGCAGCGATGCAAGCAGGTAGCAGATGGCGATGCGTTGGAGAATCCCCATGATGCGCAACGCCGCCAGATCAAACTTGGGATAGGCGTTGAGAAACAGCCCCAGGGCAAACAAGAGCAGGGCGCGGCGCAGGACCTGCCAGAGCAGCTTCCGCGGGACGTCGCCGCGCGCCATGCGGCTGGCGAAGGAGTAGGGCATGGCCACGCCCACGATGAACAGGAAGAAAGGGAAGATGATGTCGGCGAAGCCCCACCCGTCCCAGCTTGCGTGTCCCAGGCCGGGGAAGATCTTGCCCGGGTGGCTGTTGACCAGAACCATCCCGACGAGAGTGAAGCCGCGAAAGACGTCGAGGGACAGCAACCGCTCCTTCCTCGGGGCGGCGGGCGCCGCTACATCCTGAGTGTCCATGGTTCTCCTGGCAGGGTCAGCGGGGGAGCAGTTCGCGCGCATTGCCGCGGCAGATCCGGTCGGCGGCCTCTTTGGACAGTCCCGCCTCCTTCACCTTCAGCAGCGCCGATTCGAAGTAGTAGAACGGAGCGTGCGATCCGAACAGGATGCGGTTCACCGCCACCGCGTCCGCCGCGCGGGCGATGCCTCCGACGCCGTCCAGCATGGCGAAGTCGAAACGGACGGACGGCGCCTGGGCCAGCATCTTGACCCCTGCCGCGCTCAACGAGCGCAGTCCGTTCAACAGCATCAGGCGGAGCTTCGGATGGGCCTCGGCCAGCTTCGGCAGCGGAACGAGGTCCACCGGCGGGATCTTCATCAGCCGGTGCTGCATGCGTTCGTCTTCCATCTGCGCCACCAGTTGCACGATCAGGCCGGCTTCGGCGGCCGCGCGCAGCAGTTCGCCGCATACGGAATCGTCGAGCTTGTAACCATGATAGTTGGGATGGATGCGGATGCCTGGCATGTGGTGGACTTCGCGGCACCGCCGCAGGTCTTCCTGCCAGCCGGGCAGAGTGGGATTGACCGAACCGAAGGGGATCAGCAGCCCGGGACCACGCGCGGCGCAGTCCTTCGCCAGCCTTGCGTTCACCGCGGTTACGTCCTTGTGGAAGACGCCGTCGAAACTTCCCGCCCACGCCTCGACGACGCCGTGCCGCCGCAGGCGCGCCACCAGCGCCGCCGGCTCGTCGTCGGGCAGCCGGCGGAAGGGCCAGCGCGAAAGGTAGACGTTCGTGTCGATGATCATACGCGCATCCCCTTGGCCTTCATGATGGGAGCCAGCAGGCGGCGCAGGTTGCCGCCCAGGATTTCGGTTTTGGCGCTCTCGGGGATGTTCGCACCCAGCACCTTGGCGAGCTGCGAGGCGAAACTGCGCCCGCCGGCGTCGCTTCCATACAGTACACGCTCGGCGCCCAGCTCGCGCACCGCCATTTCGACGAAGCCCGCGGTGGGGTCGGACCCGGCGAGATCCGCCGTCACATACTTCAGATCCCGCACGGCGCGGATGCCGAGTTCCCAGTCCGCTCCGGTGTGTCCCAGGATGATCCGGGCGCCGGGATGCCGGCGGGCCAGCGCCGCCAGCTCCATCGGCGTTGATTCGCCCGGCAGGTTGCCCTGGTTCTTGAGATACGTGTGCTGGAAGGTGATGGCCTGGTACTTCTCGGCCCGTTCGATGATGGGATCCAGCTCCGGCGCGTCGCAGTGCTTTGCCACCCACAGCTTCACGCCGATCATCGGCCCGTCGCGCACGCAACGGTCAAACTCGTCGAGACTGGCCTGGAGGTGATTCGGGCTCAGGTAGACCAAGCCGAAGCTGCGTTCCGGGGCGCGCTTGAGCGAGCGCAGCGCGATGTCATTGGCGGCGCGGAACTGCTCCGGGGTGGGATCGTACTGGAGCGGAATCGACAACACCCAGCGCTCGATTCCCATGCGATCGGCGAACTTTACCAGAGCATCAGTCTGCTCCTCGGGCGTCGCGCCGGAGAAGCCGGCGAGGTGAAGGTGCAAGTCCCAGATGCGTCTGCCCGGGGACCCGGGCCGGGGAACCTGGCCGGCGGCCACCGGCGCCGCCAGGCAACTTGCGAGGAACCCTCTGCGATCTCGTAGTGTCAAATGGGGCCTCCGTTCCTTTCTGGTGTGCGGAATCGGCCAGTATACACCCGGTGGAGGGCCCCGATGTACAGGCCCGCGGCCATCTGACAGGTTGGACCCACTCGCACGCCGGCACTTTCACCTCTGTGTCGTGCGCACGTCCAGAAGGACACGGCAAACGGTAACGGGTGGCGTGACGATCCAAGACGTTCTGGCTCAGTACGAGAGCTGGCTGCTTCCCTTGGTGCCTGCATCCGCAGAGCGCCTTCGGCGCTGCCGGCGATCGCGAAGCCGAATGTCCCGATTGCATCGTCTCTATGAGCGGGCCATCCAGAGGGTTTGAGGCAACTGGGCGCAACCCGGCGCCGATGGCGCCGAACTCTGCTCTCCTGATCACGCGTGCACCGGGGATCTGAAATGTCTTCGGCGACGGATCCCTGTTCGAGTTGCTCTGTACTGTGCGAACCGCGAACGGCATGCAAGGATTGGCGAGATGTCTGCTCACCACTCCGTCGCTTGAGGACACGCTCGCGCGCCAGGAGGCGATTCGTGAGTTGAAAAGCGGCGCGGTCTTCGGGAGGAAGCTGCGTTGCTCGGTGAATTCGAGTTTCTGCGACCGGACTGGAGGGCTTTTACGGATTGGCTCCAGTCGCCAGCATTTCCCTTCAGCGCATTGCTCCGGTTCGTGATCGTCACGACTGCGGCGCTGGTTGCCTCAGTGGTTCTGACCGGCTTTGTGACGAGCCTGCTTCCGTGGAGCGCTGTCGCGGTTTGGATCGCTCCTTTCCTGCTCTTCCACTCGATCGTCGGGCTCGTCTTCCGGGGTCGCGTCAACCGGATGCTCGAAGTGCACAGTTCGGTGTCCGTCGAACCCTAGTTGTTGCGGGAAGGACTGCGACTACTGGAAAGGCAGCGGTTCCGACCCGTCAAGTTGCGCGCACTCGTGGAACGGGTCCGGAACGGCTCGAGCAGTCTCCGCAGGCTGGAGCGGCTGCTGAATGCCCTGCAGGAACGTAACAAACCGTGGTTCTACGGTCCCTCGCTGGTGCTGGTTCTCGGCACGCAGCTATGCATGGCCGTGGAGGCCTGGCGCAGGAAGCATGGGGCCGCCCTCTTGGCATCCGGCTCGACGCCTGGGTCGAGTTCGAAGCTCTGAATGCGCTGGCGACTTACGCACATGAGAACCCGGAGAACGGTTTCCCGAGTTCTCGGACGAGGGGACCCATTTCGTAGGGGAAGACCTCGGGCACCCGCTTCTGCCACGGGAAGCCTGCATTCGGAATGATGTACGGCTGGACGGTGAATCGCGGTTCTGCATCGTGACCGGCTTCAACATGTCCGGCAAGAGCACGCTTGTGGGGGCCGTCCGGCTAAACGCCGTCCTGGCATTGGCCGGTGCTCTTGTGCCGACACCCTCTCTCCGGCTGTCGCGGCTGTCGGTGTGGGCGTCGCTTTCCGTCGTGGATTCGCTGATGAACGGAAGGTCCAGGTTCATGGCTGAAGTGGACCGGTTGCGGCGGAAGCTGGAAGATGCTGCGCGGGCCGCGTCCGTCCTCTTCCTCGTGGATCGCGGGGCGATCGGCGCCGTGTCGACGCACGACGTGGCATTGTGCGAGATCGCGGCCGTGAAGGAACTGCGCGGGGTGAACGTGCACATGAGCTCCCGAGAGGGTGATGACCCGATGGATTTCGATTTTCGGCTGAAGCCGGGAGTGACCAGCGAGGCCAGCGCGCTGGCGATCGCAATGGCTGGAGTGTCCGTATAGCTGCCGTACTACTCCGCGGCGCCGCCGTTGGATTCCGTCCACCGCACGGTATCATCCCATCCCTTGATGCCCGTCACCGCGCCCAGACTCGAAACGCTCAGGCCGCCGGTGGCGTTGGCCAGGCGCGCCGCGTCGCGGAACGCCAGGCCGCGCGCCAGCGCCGCCAGGAATCCGCCCACGAAGCAGTCGCCCGCGCCGGTGGTATCGACCGCCGCGACCGGGAAGGCGCTCGAGCGGAATTCGCCCGGCTCTCCAAACACTGCGCAGCCCGCCGCACCCAGCTTGACAACCACGGCCCTCGCACCAAGCCGCGCGAACAGCCGCCCGGCGGCGTCGATATCCGCGTCCCCGCTCAAATGCCGCGCCTCGGGCTCGTTGGTGAACAGCAGATCGCAGTGGGGCAGGCACGGCTCCAGCGTCTTCATCCACTCGCCGCGCGAATCCCAGCCGGTGTCGATGGACGTCTTCAGGCCCGCCGCGCGCGCCCGCCGCAAAGTCTCGGCCGCATGCGCGCGCACCAGCGGGAGGCTGTAGGCGTTGGCCAGGTGGAACCACTCGCAGCCACGCGCGATTTCAGGGGTGAACTCGGGCGCTTCGGGAAACGCCTCGCGGCTCACACCGGGGCGGTGCAGCAGGGCCCGCGCCCCCTCGCGGTTCACCACCGCCACCGAAGACGGCGTGGGGCCGGCGCTGCGGACCACCAGGCTTGTGTCTACCCCCGCCGCGGCCAGCCGGCCCATGGCGAACTCTCCGGCCGCGTCCCCTCCGACATAGGCCAGCAGCCGCACGGGCACGCCGAGCGCGGCGATCGTGTACGACGTGTTGGCCCCGTTGCCGCCGAGGCTCTCTTCCATCGACTCCACCCAGACGGTCGCGTTCCACTTCAGCGCCTCGACCGGGCGGACCAGAACGTCGAAGACAATATTCCCCAGGACGAGGACTCCGCCGGCCACCGCTCAGGAACCCCCTGCCAGCGATTCCAGGAACGCTCTCTCGACCGGCCATCGTCCGATCACGCGTCGGCCCTCGCGGCGAAACGTGCCCTGGGTCAACACGCCGCTCAGGTCGGCTGGGTTGGGTTGGCCACCGGTCCGCTGGATCATCTTCCGCAGCACGTCCGTCACTTTGTCGAGTTGGGCTCTCAGAACCACCGCTCCCTCTTCCGTCTTGCACGAGGCATCGATCTGTACTTCGAGCTTCGTACCCTCCGGGCCGATCCAGAACAGCGCATCTTCGGCGTCTTCCAGCGCCTTGGCGAACAGCCGCGTGCCCGCAGGTAGAGCGTCGGCCGAGCGGAACGCCTTGCCGGGGACGTACACCCACACCGGTTTGGCGATC
The DNA here is from genome assembly GCA_964406685.1 of uncultured Solibacteraceae bacterium. Lineage (GTDB taxonomy): Bacteria > Acidobacteriota > Terriglobia > Bryobacterales > Bryobacteraceae > JACQZT01. The sequence continues at coordinate 8,958 of CAYOTD010000003.1, forward strand.
CACCGGATCACCGGCCGCGTCTTCACGGCGTTCTGCATCGCCGCCGCGCCCCACGGGTCGGGTCCGCTGGCCACCGCCAGAACGCGATCCCTCAGCCCGAAGAAGGAGATCACGCGGCCCGGCGTGGAGGCCGGCATGCGGCAGTATCCCTTCTCGCACGTGCCGCCCTGGCGCAGCGCGTAAGACTCCAGCGCCTTGTGGTCGAACCGCCCGGTCAGCAGCAGGTGAACCTGTCCGTCATGGAAAGCGGCCAGCACGCCGTCGAGGTGATCGCGATAGTCGAATCCGCTTTGCGCGACGAAGGCTTTGTAGTCGGACTCCTCCACCGCGCGCGATCCCGCGATCCGGTCGAGCAGGCCGGCGCGCCGCAGCGCCGCCACGTCGATGTGCGCCACCACGGCCTCGGTTGGCGGCAGGTGCTCGATCAACTCGGCCACGCCCGGGGCGCGCCGGCTCCGCCAGAACCAGAGTGCCGCGCCGGCCACGAGAACGAAAATGGCCGCAATGATCCAGATTCGACTGCGAAGGTGTGTCAACTTTCGAGGTTACACCGCGGCGCCTGCGGGCGTCATGCGCATGGTCTTCCACAGCGCGACCAGCGGCTTCAGATCGCGCATCATGTTTTCGAATTGGGCGCAGGTGAGCGATTGCGCGCCGTCGCTGACCGCCTTGTCGGGTTGCGGGTGCACCTCCACCATCAGCCCGTCGGCCCCGATGGCCACCGCGGCGCGCGACAGCGCCGGCACCAGGCTGCGGCGGCCCGTCGCGTGGCTCGGGTCGACGATCACGGGCAGGTGGGTCAGCTCATTCAGCACCGCCACCGCGGCGATGTCGCAGGTGTTCCGCGTCTCGGTCTCGAAGGTACGGATGCCGCGCTCGCACAGGATCACGTTCGGGTTGCCGTGCGCCACGACGTACTCGGCCGACATGAGCAGTTCCTTGATGGTCGAGCTCATCCCTCGCTTGAGCAGCACCGTCTTGCCGCAGCCGCCGAGGGTCTTGAGCAGGGCGAAGTTCTGCATGTTGCGTGCGCCCACCTGCATCACGTCGGCGTACTCGGCGACCAACTCCACGTCGCGGTCGCTCATGATCTCGGTGACGATGGCCAGCCCGGTGGCCTTTCGCGCCCTGTCGAGCAGCCGCAGACCCTCGAGTTCCAGGCCCTGGAAGTCGTAGGGCGAAGTGCGCGGCTTGAACGCGCCGTCGTCATGATCTGCTTCTCGGATTCCACCGAGCACGGTCCGGCCATGACGATGAACTCGTCCCCTCCGATTTCGTGCCCGTTCACGCGCAGGCGCGACTTGGCCGGGCGGAACTCGCGGCTGACGAATTTGTAGGGCGCCGAGATGCGCACCGCCTTCTCCACTCCCGGCATCGCTTCCAACGCCTCCAGGCAGGGGGTGACGTCTCCTACTCCCACCGCGGCGATGACGACGCGTTCTTCACCCTGAATCGAGTGAACCTTGTAGCCGAACTCCCGTATCCGCTCGCAGACCTGTTCGATCTCTTCCGGCGGAGCGTGCAGCCGCATCGAGATAATCATTCGCGCATCCTCCTGTCTTCCATAAACAAAAAACCCACTCGGGCGAGTGGGCTGGAATTACAGGTTGTCGACTTAGGTCCTACTCCAACGCCACTCGCTCCGGTTCAGGCGTAATAGCCGAACCGGTAGCTAAACGAGCTGGCGTAGCACCAAGCCATGAAGAACCGATTATACGGGAGCGGCGGGACTTAGCGCAAGCCGGGATTCAGCCGTCGCGACTCCTCCAGCCAGTGGCGAAACATGGTCACGAAATCCCGCATCCGCGGCGAGGTTTCCAGTTCTTCCAGGCTGTAGCGCATCTTGCGCCGCCAGTTGGGGTACTGCCAGGTGCTGCCGGGCAGGTTCTGCTGCTCGGTCTCCTTGGTCAGGTCTTCCTGGTTGAGCGCCATCAGCATCGCGGGGGTGGACGTCAGGAATCCGATCAGCGCATTGTGCAGTTCCCCGGTCAGATCCGGCAGATCGCGCGCCGAACGGCCGTGGTTTGCAGGGAGCAGATTCAGCCGGAACGCCACATCGAGCAGCCGCTGCTTCTCTCCGATCCTGGCTTCGATCTGCCGCCGGTAGGAGGCCTCGTCGGGCAGCAGCCCCGCTGCCCAGCGCGCCTCGACATCGCGGGCCGTCCAGAACCCCGCCAGGGTCGGCAGATCGTGCGTGGTGGCCGAAACCAGCGCGCCGTTCGGGTAATCAGCCGGCAGCTTGAAGTCGCCGCCCGGGTACTTCTCGAAGAACAGCAAGCGGTAGCTGAGGATGCGGCTGCGCGCCAGCGCCTCGCGGATGAAATCGGGCACGGTGCCCAGATCTTCGCCGATCACTACGACCCGGTTGCGCACGCTTTCCAGGGCCAGGATCCGCAGCAGGTCTTCGGCGGCGTCGCGCACGTAGGCTCCCGTGGTCGCCGGCATGCCGTCCGGAATCCAGTAAAGGCGAAAGAACCGCATTACGTGATCCAGCCGCAGCGCGCCGCCGTGGCGCAGGTTCTCGCGGATCGTGGCGACGAACTGGCGGTAGCCGTCGGCCAGGTGGGATTGGGCGTTGGGCGGAGGAAAGGCCCAGTCCTGACCCTGGGGCGCGAAGTCGTCGGGCGGCGATCCCACCCGGCAGCCGGCCACGAAGAACCGCCGGTGCGCCCACAGGTCGGAGCCGCATCGGTCGGTGGCGAGGGCCACGTCGTGGTAGAGTCCGATCTCCATGCCGCGGTCGAGCGCCCGGCGTTGCGCCGCCGCCAGTTCCTGGTCAAGCTGCCACTGGATGAACTTGTAGAACAGCACCAGCCGCCAGTGGCGCCGGGCGAATTCCTCCACCGCGGGCGAGGCCGGATCGCGGTACTCCTCGGGCCACTCCGGCCAGATCCAGACATCCGGGCTGTGCCGGTGGATCCACTCGTCGAGCGCGCAGTAGCGGGCGTAGAGATCCAGTCGGTCGCCCTCGGCGGCCACATACTCGCGCAGCGCCTGTGCTCGCGGAGAGTCCGCCCGCCACTCGCGCAGGAACTGCCGGAACAGAATCCGCAGGAACACCAGTTTGAGCTTCCAGACCCGTTCGTACTCGACGAACTCGGCCGCGCGCAGGGCGCCGATCTCGCTCTGCGTTTCGGCGGAGGCGAACCACCGCTGCGCCCACCGGCTGGCGCGGAACTCCTCCACCCGTTCCACGTCCAGGTACAGCGGGTTGCGGTAGAACAGCGAGGTGGGCAGGTATGGGCTGGTGTTGTAGGGTTGCCGGTTGGCGATGGCGTGCAGCGGGTTCAGGGCAATGAACCCGACGCCGACCTGGCCCGCGCACCAGTCGATCAGCCGCTCCAGGTCGGTCAGGTCGCCGCAGCCCCAGTTGCGCGCCGAGCGCAGCCCGTACAGGCTCACCGCGAGTCCCGCGGCGCGCCCACCCTGCTCCAGGCGCGGCGGCAGCCAGGCCCGGTCCGGAGCCAGAATCAGGCGGGTGGATGAGGTGATCTCGCGCTCCTGGGTACGGATGCGCACCCGCAACTCGTGATAACCCAGCCGCGAGGCGAACGGCAGCCCCAGCTTCCTCCTTGTGAAGTGCCGCCCACGAAGCTCCGCGGTCTTCAACAACGGGAGGCTCGCCACCGGCGCCGACACGGCCGCGCTCTCGCCGTTCTCCCAGGTCAGCTCGGCGTTCAGCACGCCGCCGGCGAATTCCTCCGGGATATTGAGAGCGAGTTGCGCCGGCCGGCTGTCGCTGGCGACCACCGTGGCTGCGGTCGGAGTGGCCCACTCCAGCCAAAGTCTATCCTCGAGCGCCTGGTCAAGCTGTTCCCGTGTGTCGCAGGGTACGCCGAGGGAACGCAACACCGCCTGCCGCGCTTCGGCGGAAGGCACATGATGCTTGCCCCAGATATCCCAGTACTCCGCTTCGATGCCCCACGCCGCCCCGGCGCGGACCAGCGCTTCGTCATAACTCGACGAGGGCTGGAACCTCACGACTGAGTCGTTCATGACCCCCTTGGCCTGCTAAGCCGGGTTGATCTGCGGCATCGGAACCCGGTAACGCCCGGCGAAGACCTCGGCGAACACCGCCAGGATCTCCTCGTGAATCCGGCCGTTGTCCGCCAGCAGCTTCGGATTGCCCACCTTGGCTGGGCCGCCATGCATGTCGGAGACGCGCCCGCCCGCCTCCTCCACCAGCAACATGCCCGCCGCCATATCCCAGGGATTCAAGCCGAATTCCCAAAACCCCTCCATCCGGCCGCAGGCTACCCACGCCAGATCAATGGCCGCCGAACCGGCGCGCCGGACGCCGTGCGAGGCCATGGCAAGCTGGTGATAGAAATGGATGTTGACGCTCAAGTGCCGCTTGTAGCTGGGGAATCCCGTCGCCAGCAGGGACTCCTTCAGCCTTGCCGCCTTGGATACCTGAATGCGCCGGTTGTTCAGCCATGCCCCCGACCCTCGTTCGGCCGAGAACATCTCCCGCCGCTCCGGATCGTAGATCACGCCGCAGATGATCTCGCCGGCGCGCTCCAGCCCGAGGGTTACGTTGTAAACCGGGAAGCCGTGGGCAAAATTCGTCGTTCCATCCAGCGGATCGACATACCAGCGGAACTCGCTGGCGGTCTCATGCCCGCCGCCCTCCTCGGCGACGATACCGTGAGAGGGGAAGTGGGCGCGCAACCGCTCGACCACCAGCCGCTCACTGGCGCGGTCCGCTTCGGTCACCAAGTCGAATTCGCCCTTCAGCTCGTAGGCGACGCGCCTCTCAAAGTAATTCGCCAGCATCGCGCCGGCTTCGCGCGCGATTTCGGTTGCAGTTTCCAGGTAACTTGCCATCGGATTCGAGGTCGGGCCGGGCGGGCGCCGGGACCATCAGATCTCGTACAGATACTTGATGTCGTGCTTGTAGATGAACAGGTTGGGGGCGCCCGACCGCGTCAGGCGCAGGAATGCCGCATCGTAGTACTCGATGGTTCCGTCGACATCCTCGTTGCTGCTCAGCCGCACTCGCACCGGCGTACGGTTCTCGATCAGGCGGCGCAGATAGCGGATCTCCTCGAACGTCTGCTCGGGAACGCGCGGCTTGACCTTCGACTTGCCTTCTTCCCTGTTTTCGCTCACTGGATTGACGAGGGTCCTCGGCCCTGGGGCGGGCGAACGCCGCCCGGCTCCGAATCCCCATAATAGCCGTTGCGGGCAATGGCGCGCAAACCGGGGCGGTTCACGGTCAACCGCAGCGTGTGATACCGGTCCCGCGAAGGGGGCAGGTTTCGAGGGTAGAAAGCCAGTAGGTACTGCGTGCGCAGGTCGCGCAGAATGTCGGCCAGGGCTTCGTCGAGCGAGGCGCCCACGCTGGGGTAGAAGACCCGCCCGCCCGTGCCTGCCGCCAGCGTCTCCAGGGCGTTCTCTCCGCCGATGTTGCGGCCCGCGTCGTTGGTGATGGGCATCACCAGGATGGCGTACAGCACCGCGTCGGCGCGATGCAGCGCCTGCAACGCGGCGTGGAAGTCCTTGGCGCTGGTTGTGTCGCCGCCATCGGTCACTACGACCATCACGTGCCTTCCCTCCCGGTCTTCCAGGTCTCCCGCCGCCAGGTAGATGGCATCGTAGAGCGATGTCCCGCCCTCGGGCTTGAGCGCCCTCAGCCCCTGCTCCAGCCGCTGGGCCCGCCGCGTGAAATGCGCGACCTTCGTGACGTCGTAGTTGAAGGCATACAGGGCCACCGCGTCCTTCGGGTTTCCGTCGCGGTACACCGCCTTGATGAAGCGCAGGACCGAATCGGTTTCGTAGCGCAATTCCTTGGCGGTCGAGCCGCTGATGTCCACCAGCAGGCTGATCGACAGCGGCTGCTCGGTATGCCGTTCGAAAACCGACAGATCCTGTTGCACCCCGTTGTCCTGAACGGTGAAGTCCTCCTTTCTCAGCGAGCCGATCAACCGCCCGGAGGAGTCTTTCACCGTCACCAGCATGCGCACCAGTCGCACGTCGACGCGGATGACGGGCTCCTGCGGCCACATCGCTCCCGCCAGCAGGAGGGACGCCGCCCCCGTCAGCGCTGTTTGAGCGATTCGTCCCACTCGCCTTCCACCCACACCTCGCCATCGGCGAAGTGCTCCTTCTTCCAGATGGGAACCAGCCGCTTCAGCCGGTTGATACCCTCGAGGGCGGCCTCGAAGGCCGGCTTGCGGTGCGGCGCCGTGACCGCCACCGCCACGCTCGCCTCGCCGATCTCCATTCTCCCCAGCCTGTGCACCATGCCGATGCGGCCGATGGCGTGGGAGGAAGCGATCTCGCGCCCGATGGCTGCCATCGTTTTCAGCGCCATCGGTTCGTAACACTCGTAGTCCAGCCACAGGGTGGAGCGCCCATCGGTGTTGTTGCGTACCACCCCTTCGAACACCACCACCGCTCCGTCCTCGCCCCGTCGCAGTTGGGCGACGAGAGAGCTCGTGGAGATGGGCTCGCGCGTGAGCGCGAAGAAGTGCCCGGCCGGGTCGGGAATGGAGGATGAGTAAAGCCCCACGCCGCCGCTCACCGGCGGCAGAAAGGCCACCTCGTCGCCGTCCTGGAGGCGGGTATCGGGCGTGCCGAAGTCGTGGTTCCGGGCGAGCATGATGGACCTGCGCTGGCGCTCCAACTCCGGGAACTGGGCCGCATAGCGATCGAAAACGGATCCCAGCGTGGCTCCCTCGGCGAGCTCCAGCGCTTCGCCGCTCGTTCCGGTAATCTCCCTCAGAATCCCGAAAAACAGGACTTGGACGCGCACTCTCTACTCATACTACCAGACGTACCCTGGCGCGCCCGGTTTCGGCTTCGGGCCGCGAAATGATCTAATACACAGCATGGACCGTACCTTTGTCACCACCGCCTTCACGCTCGACGGCTACCGGATCGTGCGGAATCTCGGCCTGGTTCGCGGCATTGTCGTCCGTTCCCGCTCCATCTTTGGCACCATCGGCGCCGGCTTGCAGACCATCGTCGGGGGCAACATCTCCCTGCTGACCGACCTGTGCGAGAAGACCCGCAACGACGCCTTCGAACTCCTGCTCCAGCACGCTGCTGCCGTGGGCGCCAACGCCGTCGTCGGCGTGCGCTACGACGCTACCGAGATCATGAGCGGGGTGACCGAGGTTCTTTGCTACGGCACGGCGGTGGTCATTGAGCTCGACCGATAAACCCATCTCTCACGAAACCCGCTTCCGCGCCCGCTACGCCGAGACCGACCAGATGGGCGTGGTCTACTACGCCAACTACTTCGTCTGGATGGAGGTGGGGCGCGTCGAGCTGTGCCGCTCCCAGGGCACCCGCTACCGCGACATGGAGGCCGAGGACGGCGTGCGCCTGGCCGTGGCCGGCGCCTCCTGCCGCTACGTTCATCCGGCGCGCTACGACGAAGAGGTCGCCGTCAAGGCCTGGATCGAGGATGCCAACCCGCGCATGGTGCGTTTCGGCTACGAGATCTCCAGCGTCGAGACCGGCCGCAAGCTGGCCGACGGCGAAACCCGCCACATCTTCTGCAACCGCCAGATGAAGCCCACCCGCCTGCCGCTGAAATACTACTCCCTCTTCGGCATCCTCCCACGAGGGTGGCCTTGAGGCCGCGCTTGGCTTCAGCCAAGCCTCTCCATCAGTAACCGCCATCCTCCAGCTTCACCTTGCCGGCGAAGTGGCGGTAGACGAAGTAGTGGTACGCCCCCGCCAGCAGCATGCCGGGGATCCACCAGCGCAGGCCGACTTCCAGGCCGTAATGGCTGGTGGCCGCGTTAAACACTGTCAGGCCCGTCCCCGGGCTTCCCACCGACGGCAGCACGTAAGGGAACAAGCCAAAGACGGCGCTGGTCAACATGCCGGCGATATACAGGCACGAGGACAGAAACGCCGGCATCTCCCGCCCGTGCTTTCCGAATAGCCACATGCCGGCCAGTCCGGCGAGCGCCAGGGCGGGGAAGACGTAGCCCCAGGGGTGCTCGGCGAGGTTCTCGGGGATGTGGCGCTGGATCTGGAACGTGACCCAGGTCGCCAGCAGCGTGAAGATCACCACCACCCACCACAGCCGGGATGCCAGCACCTCGGCCCGTTGCCGGACACCGCCTTCGGTCTTCAGAACCAGCCACCGCGCCCCGTGCAGGGTGAGTGTGGCCAGGGCGAACAGCCCGATCAGGATCGTGTACCAGTCCAGGATGCCCGGTTGGGGGCCGAGTTGGAAATCGGTCCACAGAGGCAGGAAGAAATGGCCTTCCGCGTCGAGCGGCACTCCGCGCACGACGTTGCCCAGCGCGGCGCCGAAGAAGACCGCCAGCAGAGCGCTGGCCAGGGAGAATCCGGTATCCCAAACCGGCTTCCAGACGCTGTTGTCGATGTGGTTGCGCAGCTCGATCGAAATGCCGCGCACGATTAACAGCCACAACACAATCATCAGGGGAAGGTAGAAGCCGCTGAAGCTGGAAGCGTAGAGAGCGGGGAAGGCGAAGTACAGCGTGCCGCCCGCCGCCAGCAGCCAGACCTCGTTGCCATCCCACACCGGCCCGATCGAGCGCAGCACGGCGCGGCGTTCGCCATCCGAGCGCGCCACCGCCAGGTGCAGGATCCCGGCGCCCAGGTCGAACCCATCCAGGATCACGTATCCGGCGATCATGATCGCCACCAGACAGAACCAAAGGATCTCCATGGCGCTCCCCCTTTAGTGCGCTTCTCCCGGTCCGTGTTCGAACTCGCGCCGCACCAGGAACAGGAACAGGATCGAGAGGACGGTGTACATCCCCATGAAACCGATCAGCGTGAACAGTGTGTTGCCGGCGGAGACGCCCGGTGAGGAGCCCTCGGCGGTGCGCATCAGGCCATAGATCAGCCAGGGCTGCCGCCCCAGTTCGGCCGTCATCCACCCGGCCGTGTTGGCGATGTAGGGAAACGGCGCCGCCAGCAGCAACGCCCACAGCAGCGGCCGGGCCGAAAACAGCTTCCCGCGCCACAGCGCCAGACCCGCCAGTGCCATCAGCGCGATGAAGATCGTACCCAGGCCGACCATGATGTGAAAGCTGTAGAACAGCAGGGGCACGTTGTCCGGCCAGTCCGCGCGCGGGAACTGGTCCAGCCCCTTCACCTCCGCCGACCAGCGCTGGTAGGTGATGAAGCTCAGAACGCGCGGCAGCAGGAACGGGTTGTCCAGCCGCCGCTTCTCGGTGTCCGGCTGCCCCAGGATGGCGATAGGAGCGCCCTGCTGCGTTTCGAACAAGCCTTCCATCGCCGCCAGCGTTACCGGCTGATTGTGAGCGATCATCTTCCCTTGCCCGTCGCCGGTGGGAAACAGCAGCAACAGGCAGGCCGGCAGGCCCGCCAGGACCCCGATGCGCACAAAGGTCCGCCCGTAGTTCTCGTGCCGCCCCAGGAGCAGATAGAACGCGCCCGCCGAGGCCATCACAAACGCCGCTGTCACCACCGACCCCAGCATGTTGTGCGCGTACTGCCACAGGGCCCAGGGGTTCAGCAGCAGCGCCCAGAAGCTGGTGAGCACCAGGTCGCCCGCGCCCGACAGGGCATAGCCCACCGGATGTTGCATCCAGGCGTCGGTGGCGATGATGAGATACCCGCTCATCCAGGACCCCAGAAAGACCAGGAATGCCGCCGCCCAGTGCCCGATCCTGCCCAGGCGTTTTTCTCCGTAAAGGAACATCCCCAGGAACGAGGATTCCAGGAAGAAGGAAAACACTCCCTCCATGGCGAGGGTCTGGCCGATGACCCCGCCGGCGGCCTTGGAGAAGCGCGACCAGTTGGTGCCGAACTGGAATTCCATGGGGATGCCCGTGACCACTCCCATGGCAAAGTTGATAGCGAAGATCCGGGCCCAGAACCGGGCGGCGTGGTTGTAGTGCTCGTCGCCGGTCTTCAGCGCCATGGTCTTGAGGATGACGATGAGCAGAGCCAGACCCATCGTAAGCTGGGGAAAGAGATAGTGATACGTGATGGTGAAGGCGAAGTGCAGGCGATGCCAGCCCAGGGCGGAATCCATACCCTCCTGCTCCTTTCCGTGTGAGCCTGTATCCCCCACATTATGCACCAGATGGCGATTGGGATTGAAATTCCCGGCGGGTTCGTCGATAAGACAGCCGGAGGGTCAATCGACCAATGACTCCGACTTTGACGATAACCGGCGACAAGCCCTGGGCACTTAGTACCCTGCCGCCGTTCCCCGCGGTGGCGCTGAAGGTTCTGGAGGAGCTGTCCAAGGAAGATTTCGAGCTGAAACGGGTGGTTCACTGGATCGAGTCCGATCCGGCGTTCACGGCCGAGCTGCTGCGCGTGGCCAACTCCGCCCTGTACGGTTTCTCTTACGAGATTCAGAGCGTTCATCACGCCGCGATCACCCTCGGGGCGGACTTCGTCAAAGCGCTGGCGATGACCGTCGCCATGCGGACCTACCTGAAGACCGCTCTGCGGCTGCCGATCCTGCGGCGTTGCTGGCGCCACAGCCTCGCCACCGCCGTGCTGGCGGGAGAGTTGAGCGCCGCCAGCCGCCAGGCCACCGACACCGCCTACACGGCGGGTCTGCTGCATGACATCGGCAGAATGGGGCTGCTGGCCGCCTATCCGGCCGAGTACGCCAATCTGCTGAGCGTCTCCGCCGAGCACTCTTTCGACCTGCTGCATTGCGAGAACGAGCTGTTCGACATCGACCACTGCGCTGCCGGCGCCTGGCTGGCCAAAGAGTGGAAGCTGCCGGCCGAACTGGTGAAGATTGCCGCGCATCACCACGAGGAACCGACCGAGGAACCCAGCATCATGAACACCATCCGGATGAGCTGCCGCCTGGCCGATTCTCTCGGTTTCTCGGTGATTCAGGAGCGTAGCACCGACGAGTACCTCACGCTGATGGCGAAGCTCTCCCCCGAGGCGCGCGCCAAGCTGCCGGAGTGCTACGAGGACCTGAAGAACAAGATCGTCACTCGCATCGACGCCTTGAACTGAGGCCCAGGGGGCGTCATTCCGTTCGCAGGGCCCTCATCGGGTCCAGCCGCGCCGCGCGCCAGGCGGGCAGGAAAGCCGACGCCAGGGCCACCGCCGCAAGTGTGATGAGAACTACCGTCAGGGTCACCGCATCCAGTCGCTTCACCCCGTAGAGCAGCGATTCGATCGCGCGGCTGGCCGGCCAACTCGCCGCCAGCCCCGCCAACAGGCCGCCCGCGACCGGCAGCAGCACTTGGCGGAACACCAGGCCGAAGACGTGGGCCTGCCCCGCGCCCAAAGCCAGGCGAAGACCGATCTCCGGCGTGCGCCGCGCCGCGGTGTAGGCTGCCACGCCGTGCAGACCGATGGCCGCCAGCAACAGCGAGAACAGGCCGAAGAAGGTCAGCAAGGCCGCGAAGATCCGTTCCTGGTACAGGCCCTCCTCGATCTGCCGGGTCTGGGTCATGAAGTCCGTCAGAACCAGGTTGCGGTTGACCGAGGCGACGGCCTGCCGGATCGCTCCGGCCAGCGCCGTGGGCTCTCCTGCGGTCCGGACGGCGTAGGCGCGGGCGCTGCCGAAAGGGCTGTCGTCCTGCGCGTAGGCGACGAACACGGTCGGTTCCATCTCGCCGCGCAGCGTGGAGTACTTCGCGTCGCGGGCCACACCGATTACCTGGACTGGATACACCCGGCCGGCCCCACGGCGGCGCAACGTCCGCCCAACGGCCGGCTGGTCTCCAAACAACCGGCGTGCTGCGGATTGGTTCAGGATAACGGCCGCCGGCGCCGCCTGGTTGTCGCGCTCGGAGAACGCGCGCCCCGCGACGATCGGAATCCCAAGCGTGTCGAAGAACCCCGGACTGATCGTGTTCGCCGCCACGTTGACCGGCCGGCCATCCTCGATTTCGGGAGAGGAGAGCGTGGTTCCGTCGCGCCCGCCCGACAGCAGCGGGTGAGTCATGGCGGCGGCCGAGACCACACCGGGAATCGTCCGAACCGCATCGAGGACGCGCTCGTGTTCCTGCTTCGCCTGTTCCTGGCCGATTCCCGACTGGCCGGGATCGAGCCGGAACAGGAGCACGCGCTCCCGGACGAAACCGCTATCGATGCTATGAAGGTTCCCCAGGGTACGGATAAGCAGGCCGGAACCGGTCAGGATCAGGACCGACAGCGCCATCTGGGTCGCCAGCAGAGCCTTACCGGTGGCGAAGCGGCCGGCTCTGGCGGTGAGTGAGAGGCCTTGCTTCAAGCTCGGCGCAATGTCGACGCGCGTGGCTTGAAGCGCCGGCGCCAGGCCGAACAGGACCCCGGCAAACGCCGTCACCAGCACCGCGAAACCGGCGACACGGAGGTCCGGCGCCAGACTCAGGTCCGCGCGGTGAGATGCCCGCGTAAGCAGGGTAACCAACAACTCCGCGCCCCAGACGGACAGTAGCGACCCCAGAACGGCGCCCAGCGCCGAAAGAAGCAGGCTTTCGGTCAGAAGCTGACGCATGACGCGGCCGCGTCCCGCGCCGAGCGAAAGACGCACCGCCACCTCCCGCCGTCGCGCCGCCGATCGGGCCACCAGCAGGCTGGCGACGTTGAGGCAGGCCATCAGGAGTACGATGCCCACCACGCCCAGCAGGACGAGGACGGGCTTCCGCAGCCGCCGCCGCAGGTTGTCCAGCCCCTTGTCGCCGGCCGAGACCTCGATGCGAGGGTCGTCAGCTTTCTGAAGTGCGGTCACGCCGGAGTTTTCCAGAACGCCCCGGTAAACCGAGGTCAAGCGAGCCGCAGCCTGCGGCTCCGTCACGCCCGGACGCCGGCGGGCCATCAACTGGATCCACCACAGGTCCGGGGCGGCTGGCTTCTTCATCCGAAACCGCTGAGGCGCAACGGATTCGGCCGCTCGCAGACTCCCGAACAGGGCGGGAGAACCACCGCCGCCGGCCCCGGATGAGAAGTCCCGAAAACCGGGCGCGGTGACTCCCACCACGGTGGCTGGAGCGCCGTTCACCCGCAACAGGCGGCCCACCACCGACGCATCGGCGTTGAGCGAGCGCTGCCAGAAATCGTAGGTCAACACCACCGCCGTCGAGCCCGGCTGGTCGTCGCTTTCCGTCAGCGACCGGCCCAGTGCCATCGGCACGCCTAAACCGCTGAAGAAGTTGCCGGACACCAGCATGATAGAGGCGATCACGGGAGTCTCCCCCGAACTCACTCCGGCGTGTCCCTGGACAAAGAAGCCGAACACGTCGGCAACATCCGATGCGCGGGCGCGGAACTGCGTGAGAGCGTCCAGGCTGAACGTATTTCCTCCTGGCCGTCCTGTGGCCGGGTCCTTCCCCCCTCTCGAGTTCATCGTCCAAAGGCCCTTGAGGCCGGTCTTGGTGGAGTGCCCCAGGACGATGAGTTCCCGCGGGTCGCGCACCGGCAAGGTCTTCAGGAGCAGCGCGTTGGCCACCGTGAACACCGCCGTGTTGGCGCCGATGCCCAGGGCGAGCGAGAACACCGCCACCAGCGTGAAGACCGGGTTGTGGCGCAACGCCCGGGCCGCATAGCGAAGATCCTGGAGGGTCGTTTCCAGGAAGCGGATGCCGCGGGCGTCGCGGCACTCCTCCTTGAGTTGTTCCATCCCGCCCACCGCGAGGCGCGTCTGCCGCCGGGCCTCCGTCTCGGACAGGCCCGCTTGGCGGTGCGCCTCGGCCTGCCGCTCCAGGTGATACCGCAGTTCTTCGTCCAGTTCGCGCTCCATAGAGCCCCGGCGGAAGGCGGCGCGCAGGCGATAGATCAGGTCGTGCAGCACGGTACGCCTCTACGCCGTCTCGAGCACCTGGGAGACCGCCGTCACCAGCTTCTGCCAGGTCTGCCTTTCGGTTTCCAGTTGCGTTCGACCGTCGTCGGTGAGCTCGTAGTACCGGGCGCGGCGATTGTTCTCCGAGGCGTCCCAATAGCTCCGGATCCAACCCCGGCGTTCCAGCCGGTGCAGGGCGGGGTAGAGCGAGCCTTGCTGTACCTGGAGAACGTTGCTCGATATCTGTTGGATTCTTTGGGAGATAGCCCAACCGTGCTGGGGAGCCAGAGCAATGGTCCGCAGGATCAGAAGGTCAAGGGTGCCCTGCGGGAGTTCGATGCGAGCAGCTTCCATGTCGTTCCTCTATTACTTCTACAGGAGAGTATAGACGCCTTTCCTGTCGAAGTGCAAGAGGAACGTGCCGCCGCCTACCCTGCGGCCGGGGCGATCCGGCCCGAGGGAGGGAAGCAGTCTTCTCCGCAGCCTTCTTCGCGATAGACCTGGACCCGGATCTCCGGCTCGGCGAAGGCGGTCTCTGTCCCGCCCGGGGCTTGCCAGATCAAGTGGTACCGGTCCATGCAACTGAAATAGGCGCGGTTCAAAGCGTCCGCGAACTCATCCGGCCTGTTGACCCGAAGACAGAGGCCGTTCGTCTCCCGGCAGATCTTCCGCAACGCATCTTCGACAAGCCCCGGCACGTGCTGCGGCAGGATTGCGTGGAGGGTGGCATCCGCCAGCCGCGCCTCGCGCGGAATGCGCTCCATCTGGGCGCGATAAGCGTCCATGGTCAGCGCACCGGTTCCCACTCCGGAATCGGCGATGAAGATCAAGTGTCGCGACCCGCGCGCGGGCAGAATCGATCGCAGCATCAGGGAAAGGGCGTCCAGGACGCCGGACGGGCTCGCGGCGTTCCGATCCGCGCGGCGGATCGTGTTCTCCAGCATGGCTCGATCCGAGACCGGCCGCACCGGGTCCAGGTCCGCCTGTAGGTCCATGCCTGGGGCGTACTTCACCACCGCCCAGGAATCGGGTTTCCGTTTCAGATCCAAGCCGGCCAGCAGTCCGCGTTCCACCGCCTGTATCCACTCGCTGGCGCCGGAGGAACGCGGGATTCCGAAGGCCACCGCGAGCGTCTCCGCCCGGGGCCGCGGCTCGATCCGGTAAACGCCGACCAGTTGCGAGTTCTCCCAGGGGACGACCTGCGTGGCCTGGACCGGCTTGAGGGGATGGCCTTTGCCGTTCACCACCGCCAACCCCGCGCAACGGCTGCCGTCGGCCAGGAGCCGGAAACTGGTCAGGTGGACTCGGAGTGTGCCGGCCGCCTTGGTGCGGGCGATTTTCAATTTGATGCGGGTCAGAGCGCGAATCGCGTTCTGCCTGACGCGGCCTTTCCCTGCCAGCATCATGTCGGTCAGCAGGGCCAGAAAGCGCGGGTCTTCGCTCTCCCCCGCCACCCAGGCCGCGGTCGCGCGGAATGCGTCGGACTCGTGCGCGCCCATCTCGACGATCAACGGGATCGCCTCCGGTTCCCCCAGCCGGTGAAGTCCCAGGAGCGCGTTTCCCACGACGCGGTTGTGAGAGTCGCCGGCGGCGCGGCGGAACAGCGCGCGAGCCTCCTCGGTATCGATATCCCAGAGCGCTTCCACGGCATTGGCCCGGACCCTGCCGTCCGGGTGCGCCAGTTGTTCTTCCACCCAGTGCGGGTTGCGGTTGCCGCGGCCAACCATCAGGGCGACCTTGGACTGCACCCTGGCGTCGGAGTGACGCGCCAGGCGCGAAATCATGGGCAGCAACACACCCCGGCTCGAACTGATCGCTTCCAGAATGGCCAGCAGGCGGCCGTCATCCGCTCCGCCGCCGCTGTCGCTCTTTCCGAGGGTCTGCGCCAGCCGGACCGGGATTTCAGGATCGACGCGGCACGCCGCTTTGGCGACCACCACCGCCTCGTCAAGGTGGAGCATCTCCGGGTCGCTGAGGGCGTCGGGCAGGAACCCGGATGCCAGCAGGAGCGTGACCAGGTAGTCGCCGCCGGGATCCCCCGGCGCCAGGCCGGGCAGAATCGAGAGGGCCGCCGAGGAGAAGCGGGGCGGGTCGACTTCCTGCATGTCCCGCATGAGCTTGCCCAGGCCGATTGGATCTTCGGAGAAAGTCCCGACGACCCGCTTGAGTGACGCCAGTAACTCCACTGTTTTCCTTATCGGCGGGATCGGGCCGGGCGTCTTGGGGATTGGCGGCGCGGCGGCCTCACCGGCCGTGGCATCGAGAACCGCTCAGGTCCAGAGATTGTACCACTTGCGGCGGCACCGGCCGCGCGCTGCGGGGGGTGGCGGCGGTGGGAGCGGCTGCCCGGTGAGCACTGCGGCCGGGTTGGAGACCAACAGCCGTTCCGCGGTCTCCGAACCCCAGCGTTCCGCCACCCGCTCATGGGCGAGATCCAACCGAGGGGGCCGGTGCGTGCAATCGTGCGCATCGCTGGCCACAAAGTGGACCAGGCCGCGATCCATCAAGTCCTCGGCTGTCTTGCGGGCGCGCCCGCCGAAATCTCCGAACAGCGATCCGGCGGTGACCTGGAGCAGGTAGCCCCGCTCCGCCCACTCGGCCAGCACCGCAACCCGCTGTTGGAGAAGCTCGTTGCGCTCCGGGTGGGTGAGGATTGGGCGCATTCCAGCGGCCATCAGAGACTCGAGGATCTCGCCCGTGTTGGGGAAGATCACCAGGTCCGAGAACTCCACCAGCAGATACGACTTGTGGTTGATCGTGTACCGGGTAGGGTTGGCGATGGCGTCCTGGATGTTCTCGTACTGGAGGTGGAAGTCGCACCCGGTGTGGAGGCGTGGAACCCCTCCTGAGGCTTCCGCCAGGTCGGCCACGCACTTGGCGATGAGATCCGGCCGATAGGAATAGGTGACGTCCGCGTGGGGCGTCGCCACGATGTCCGTGGTTCCCGTCTCGGCGGCCATCTTCAGCATGGCCAGACTCATCTGCCGATCGGCGGCGCCGTCGTCCAGACCGTAAAGGACGTGCGAATGAATGTCAATCAACGGATTCGGGACGTGGTGGCGTCAGATAAACATCTCGTCGTCCTGGGTGGCCTGCGCTACGGTCGGGCGGCCACCGGAGAACAAGTGGGTGAAGGCGGCGCGGATGCCAGCCGCTACGCCCGCCATCTCCCGCAGGGGGCGAAGGACTCCGTTGTGGAGTATCGTCACCGTCTGATGTACGCGGCTGATGGTGTCATCCAGAACGAGTTCCACACGGTCCAACTGCGCCCTGGCCCGGGCGGTGGCGTCTTCCAGCAGAGTATTGATCCGCTCGAGCTGGGTCTTGCTGGCATCCAGGACCTCGTTGGCTTTGGCCGCAACGTCGGTGATCTGCTTGCGGCTCTGCTCGAGGGTGCGCTGCGCCGTTTCCAGCGTCGATTCGATTCTCGGCGCCAGGGCGGCCACCTGCTCGCCGAGGCGCTTGGTTTGCCGGTAGATCGCAAACATCATGACGGCCTGTAGCACAATAGCGACGGCCGACACGATCACCGCCGCCGTGGCAATAGCGGTCATAGGGAGTTATCTCCTCGCCGTTACAGTCCCTGGGATTCGGCCGGTTCCTGCTCGCTCAGAACCGCCTCGCGGTAGGCCTGGCGGCCCGCCTCTACGGCGGCGGCGAGCTGATCCTTCTGCCGCGTGACGGCGCTCTTCCCGCGTTCCAGCATGGTGCCGGCCGAGTCGCGGATCTCCTCGCTACGCCGCTTCAAATAGTCCTTTCCTTCTCCCGCTTTGTTCCGGATCATCTCGCGGGTTTCCTGCCCGGACTTGGGGGCAAAGAGAATGCCGACGGCGACGCCGATGCCCAGCCCGAGGAAGAAGAACGACAGCTTGTTGGCATTGTCTTCCATGGTTCGCTCCTGAATACCACTCGTCGATGCTGATTTCAGAATAGCAGCAAACCGCGCCGCCGTTGCCTGAAGATCGCGTCCGAATCTGGTACGCTCAGGGGGGATGGCCTTGCGACCGCGGGGAAAGGCGCCCCTGGACGCCGCCGGACTGCTCAACTACGCCCTGCGGCTGCTCGGCGGCCGCGCTCTGAGCGCCGGCGAACTCCGGCAGAAGCTCGAAACCCGAGCCGCGGTCCCGGACGATGTTCGCGGCGTTCTCGAGCGGCTCCGGGATCTCGGCTACCTGGACGACCGCCGCTTCGCCGAGGCCTTCTCCACCGCGCGGCTGGAGAACGAAGGCTTCGGCAAGCAGCGTGTCCTCCGGGACCTGCGCCGCCACCGGGTCGCGCCAGGCCTGGCGCGGGAAGCGGCCGACCGGATTTACGCGGAAACCGACGAGTGCGTGTTGATCGAAGACTTCCTCGCGCGGAAGTTTCGCGGTGTCCCGCTATCAGAGCACCTGGGGGACCCGCGCAAGCTCGCCTCCGCCTACCGGCGCCTGCGCACGGCGGGCTTTTCGTGCAGCGACTCGATCCGTGTCCTGAAGCGCCACGCCGCCCAGGCCGAGATGCTCGAAACGCTGGAAGAGCCGGCCGAGGGAGAGTCCGCCGGGTAGCGGGACGAGTCGGGGACACGGCCACGCCGTCACGTCACCGGCTGACCGGGTCTGGCGGTCGAGGGTTCGCTCAACCGGCCGTCCACGTCCGGCAGCCTAACCCGAAAACCCCAGACAACACTCGTGCACGCAAACAGCAGCACGATCCAGTGGCCGCCGGGCAGGAGCCAGAACCATAACCCGAAATGCAGCAGCGAGGTTGCCCGGATCTCCGTTGAAAGTCGCGACCCTCGGTAGCTTCACAGTTTA
>CAYOTD010000004.1:0-22828 GCA_964406685.1 uncultured Solibacteraceae bacterium
CCGACGCCGATGGCGGCGAACGCGGCGATTAGGGGCGATTCCGCCTCCCGGTTCAGCAACAAACACAGCGCGAGCCCCACCATCGCGCCGGGAATCATCGCTCCCAGCGGGCCTCCGCCGATGAAGCCGCGCAGGGCCCACCCCAGCGACATGGTCAGCGCGGGAAACGCGAGCCATAGCCATGCGGGCGCTGCTGACATGATGATTCCTCCATACGGTACCAGAACGCCGGCGCGTCGAGTCGTTGGCGGAGGAACAGACCGGCTACGATGGAAACGGAGGCATGGAAACGGATGGAGGGTGACGGGGATCTGAAGGCACTCCAGCAGGTGATGGCGGCGGCTTGGTTCGCGGCCTGCAAGCACTCGAGCCAGAAGCGCAAAGGGGCTGCGGCCGAGCCTTACCTCAATCACCTGATCGAGGTGGCGCAACTGGTGGCGGGCGGGCTCACCGAACCCGATCCCGGCGTCATCATGGCCGCCCTGCTGCATGACACGATCGAAGACACCGGCGTCACCAGGGAGGAACTGGCCGCGCGGTTTGGCCCCGACGTGGCCGACTTGGTGGTCGAACTCACCGACGACAAGTCGTTGCCGAAGGAGGAGCGGAAGCGGCTTCAGATTGAGAACGCGCCGAAGAAATCTCCTCGCGCGCAGACTATCAAGATCGCAGACAAAACCTCCAACCTGCGGGGCATCCTCTCCAGTCCGCCTGTCGACTGGAGCTACGAGCGAAAGAAGAGATACTTCGACTGGGCCAAACAGGTCGTGGACGCCTTCCCGGCGCCGAATCCCACACTCAAAGCGGAATTCGAGAGGACCTACGCGCGATTCGATGAGATCGTCAAGCCTCCGGACTTCCCGGTTTGAAAGTCCGCATCACCGCGTGAAACAATGAGCCTTCAGGAGGATCTGACATGCCTACACGTCGTGGATTCCTGAGCGGAGCCGCCGCCGTACTGGCTGGCGGGAAGAAGATCCGCCTCGCGGTAGTCGGCGGCGGGTTCGGCGCGAACTTCCACTGGCACGAGCATCCGAACTGCGTGGTGAGCGCGGTGACCGATCTCCACGCGGTTCGCCGCAAGCGGCTTGTGGACGCCTACCGCTGCGACAGCGTCTACGACAGCCTGGAAGAGATGCTGAAGAAACGGCGCGACCTGGACGCGGTCGCCATCTTCAGCGGCGCTCCGGACCACCTCAGGCATACGAAGGCATGCATGGAGCAGGGCCTTCATGTCATCTGCGCCGTCCCCGCCTGCCAGTCGCTGGAGCAGGCCGAGGAACTCCGCGCCCTCAAGGAGAAGACGGGGTTGCGCTACATGATGGCCGAATCGAGCTACTACCGCCAGGCCACCATCTACGCGCGGGATCTCTACAAGTCCGGCGGCTTCGGAAGAATCCTCTATACCGAAGCGGAGTACTATCACGACTTCAACTTCGAAGAACGCTTGAACGACAGGAAGTCCCTCTACTACAACCCGGACGGCTCCAATAGCTGGCGGCAGGGGATGCCGCCCATGCTCTATCCCACGCACTCGGTCGGATTCGTCGTGGGCGTGACGCGCGAGCGCATCGCCACCGTCTCCTGTCTGGGCATCGAAGACCGCGCCCGGATGGCTCGCATCCCGACGAACCGCTACGGCAACCCGTTCTTCAACGAGTTCGCCCTGCTGCGGACCTCGCAGGGCAACACCGTGCGCCACAATGAGTGCCGGCAGATCGCCGCCTCCGAGGTGGAGCGCGCGCAGTGGTTCGGCGAGAAGGGCACGCTGTTCATGGCCCGGCCCACCGTGCATCCGGATCTCTGGCAACCCCGCTATCAGCCGGCCAGGCCGGTTGAGATCCCGAACTACTGGGCGACGGAGGCGCTGCCCCCTCCCCTGCGGCACGCCAGCGGCCACGGCGGCAGCGCGGTCTTCCTCTGCCACGAGTTCATCTCCGCCCTGGTGGAGAACCGCGAACCCGCCGTAGACGTCTACGAATCCCTCGCTATGACGGTGCCCGGTGTGGTGGCCCATCAGTCGGCGCTCAGAAACGGCGAGCTGATGAAGGTGCCCAGCTTCGACCGGGCGCGTTAAGGACGGCGGACGCCCACTTTCTCAAGGCCTCGGATGAGTCCGGTGAGGCGGAGCCGCCGGTCTTCTTTCGGATGCGTGCAGATCTCTTCGATTCCCGGCACGTGGCGGTTCACGCGCGCGAAGTAATCGCGCACCGTCATCACCGTGTCCGCCTCCATGCCGAGATAGGCCAGCACGCGGCGGTCGAGGTCGTCGTTGTACTCCTGCTTGGAAGGGGAGGGCGAAAGCTGGCTGAGCACGTCGGTGCATCGCCCTTCGGGCGTCAGGTTCCGGCACGGCCGGCAGATCGCGTCGGCGCCCACGACAAACTTTACCCGCAGATCGCCGTGCGCGAGAACCTCGGGTCCCACGATGTGGAGGGCATGCCCGTACTCGTGCGGCGCGAACTCCTCCCCATTTCCGTAACTGCTGAGAATATCCAGTACGTGATGCGGTCTGAGTTCCGTAACGTTCTCCTCTTAGTGTGCCAGCAGCACGACCGTGCTCCGCGGGTTGGCGATGTAGTGGTCCCCCGGGTCGAGGGAGACCTCCCTTCCGGCTTCGGCGAAATCCGCGCCGCTGGGCAGGCTCGTGTCGATGGCTCGATACCAGCGCTGTCCCGCTCCCGGAGGCGGCAGCTTCACCCACTGCGCCTGGTAGTGCGCATTGAGGATGAAGAACAGCCGGTCGACGTCCAGCTTGGAGCCGTCCTCGCTGGTGTCGAGCTGGAAGCAGAGCGTACGTGCGTTCTCGTCGTCCCACCGCGGCTGGCCGCCGCCGGGCGCGAACCAGCTCAGGTCCGGCACGCCATCGGCGTCCAGGTCCTTCCCGAGGAGAAACTTCCGCCTTTGCAGGGCGGGGAAACGGCGAGTGAAGGCGATCGTCTTGCGGAAGAACTCGACCAGGTCGTTGTTCCGCGACATCGCGCTCCAGTCGAACCAACTGATCTCGTTGTCCTGGCAGTAGGCGTTGTTGTTGCCTCCCTGCGTGCGTGCGAACTCATCTCCGCCCAACATCATCGGCGTACCGCACGCGAAGAAGAGCGAACACGCGTGATTCTTCATCATCTGCCTTCGTAAGGCCAGGACGCCGGCGTCGCTCGTCTCCCCTTCCGCGCCGCAGTTCCACGAGTTGTTATCGTCGGCGCCGTCGCGGTTGCCCTCGCCGTTGGCTTCGTTGTGCTTCCCGTTGTAGGAGACTAAGTCGCAAAGCGTGAATCCGTCATGGCAGGTGATGAAGTTCACGCTGTTGTACGCCGACCGCCCGTCCTCTCCGTACAGGTCGGCCGATCCCGTCATCCGCCAGCCCACCTGGGCCAACTGGCCGGTATCTCCTTTTGAAAAGCGGCGCATCGTGTCGCGGAACCGGCCGTTCCACTCCGACCAGTCCACCGGGAAGTTGCCCACCTGGTAGGTCCCGATGTCCCACGGCTCCGCGATCAGAATCGCGCGGCATAACACCGGATCCTGCGAGACGGCGTCGAAGAAGGACGCCGACGAGCGGAAGGATCCGTCCTCGGTGCGGCCCAGGACGGACGCCAGGTCGAACCGGAACCCGTCCGCGTGCATCGTCTCCAGCCAATAGCGCAGCGAATCCATCACCAGCCGGATGACCGCGGGGCTGTCGAAGTTCAGGCTGTTTCCGCAGCCGGTGTAGTTCATGTAGTAGCGGCGCGGAGCGTCCGCGGGTCCGGTGAGGCTGTAATAGGCGGGGTTGTCCAGTCCGCGGAAACTCATCATCGGCCCCATCTCGTTCCCCTCGCCGGTGTGGTTGTAAACTACGTCGAGGATCACCTTGATGCCCGCCCGGTGAAGCTCCCGCACCAGGGTCTTGAATTCGGTTACCTGGCAACCCGGAGACCGCCGCGTGCTGTAAGACGACTCCGGCGCCAAGAACCCGATGGAGTTGTAGCCCCAGTAGTTCGTCAGGCCGCGCTGCACCAGAAAATCGTCGACGTAGTACTCGTGCACCGGAAGCAGTTCCACCGCGTTCACGCCCAGCCGGGTCAGGTAGGGGATCTTCTCGATGAATCCGAGATACGTTCCCGGCGACTGTACCCCCGAGGAAGGATGGGCGGTGAAGCCCTTCACGTGCACTTCGTAAATGACCAGTTGCTCCAGTCCCAGGTCGGGTGGCTGAACGCCCTGCCAGTCGAAGGCGTCGTCGACGACAATTCCCTTGGGCGCGATGGCGGCGTTGTCGCGCGTGTCGGCAGTCCCGTCGCCCGCGCCGGGCCGGGCATCATAGGGGAGCAACAGGTTGTCGGTGTTGCGGAACTTCCGGTCGACCGCCTTGGCGTACGGATCCAGGAGCAGCTTCGATTCGTTGAACCGCAACCCCCACTCGGGGCGGTACTCGCCGCGAACCTTGTAGCCGTAAAGCTGTCCCGCCTTCAGACCCTTGACGTGAGCGTGCCAGATGTACTTGTCGCGGTTCTCCAGCTTGATGACATCCGTCGGCTCGCCGTCCGGCTCTCCGAAAAGACACAGGAAAACCTCGCTGCCGTGTTTCGAGTAGATGGCAAAGTTGACGCCGTCTCCGTGAAGCGTGGCGCCAAGCGGATACGCGATGCCCTTGGTTACCGTCTTTCTGGTGCGGTGTTCGAGTCCCATGGTTCCCCTCCTCAGCGGTTTGAACCTGCGCCCAGCGCGTGCGCCATCCGCTCTCGAATGGCGATCCCGGCGTACTACTGCTGGTAAGTATACACCTGCCCCCCGGACCGCCACTCCGACTCTTCGTCGACGCCCTCCGGGCGGGGGCCATAGTGTGGAAGGCTCTTCCCAACCTCGTAGGCGCCGAGGTCTGGTGCCGCGCCCTGATAGCCATCGTTCACTCCCGGCAGGCGAAGCCCCGCGTCCACGGCCGCGGACTTCGCCCTCGGCCGAAGGTCGGGAACCCCTCGCTCCGGCATGGGCGGATTCGGGAACTCCACTCGGTCGAAGACGTTCATATCGACTCGGATCGAATGCCGCGTGCCGGCCAGCGCCCGCAACTCCTCGAAGCTCGAAAACAACAGTGCGCCGATCCGGCCCTCGAACGGAGTTCCGTGCGTGCCCACGCCGTTGTAGTCGAAATCGTTGCTTGGATCGGTCTCCGGCGTGTAGATCGCGCGGCCGGTGCCGCTCGTGTACCGTCCGTACTTGCCTCCTCCGGCGCCCCCGATGCACAGGTTGTTGCGGAACACGGTCCGGTAGTAGGCGCCGGGACCGTGCGGCACTCGCAATCCGTCCCCAACCTTTACAACGGTGTTGTGGAAGAAAACGTTGCCGCCGCTTCCCCGCTCCAGCTTGAAAGCCGCCTCGATCAGGTTGTACATCGCGTTGCGGATGAAGTAGATCGGCCCTCCGAGGCCCGGCTGCGAGCTGAGCCCCATGAAGCAGTTCGTAAGGCGGTTGCGCATCACGCGGCAGTTCCCCATGCAGAAATCCGCTTCGATACCGTCGTCGGCGCCGGTGTAGACGTCGTTGTTGTAGATGTCGATGCCGAATTGGTTGTAGGTGTGCCGATCCTCCATTGTCGAGATGCAGTCGCGGTAACCCTGAATACGGTTGAAGCAGATGACATTGCCGGGACCGCTGACTTCGATTCCCTCTCCGACGTTCCCCGGGCCGCCCCAGACGCTGGCGGAGCCCATCCCCTCGGCCACCCACGGCATCACGTAGGTCACCACATTGTCCGCGATGTAGCAGTTGGCGCAGCCGGGCGGCTGTTTGGCGATGATTCCAAACTTGGCGTTGACCACGCAATGCCGCACGGCGATCTCCACGGACCCCACGAGGTCGATGCTTCCGTTGACGGCGAGTTTTTCCACGATGACGTGCTTGCGGCCGCGCAACGTAACGCTGTCGAAGGTGCTCCGGATGACGTGGCTCGCATCGCCGCGAATCACGATGGGCCGGCCCGGCTCGCCGTCCCGGTTCAACTCGAACGCGCCATAGTAGCCGGGCGTAAGCTGGACAATATCGCCCGGCTCCACCGCGGCGATGACCTCTTTGAGTGTCCTCGGATTCGCGGGCTTCACCGCCGCGCCCGGCGCGGCGCGCGGCACCGCGCGGGTCTTCGCCCGCACGATCCGTTCCGTCGAGCCGCCATCCGGGTCCGTCAGGCGCAACCGGATCTCGTACTGGGTATCGGGGCGCAGATCGAGCACGCTTCCCGAGTGCTTGTTCTCCCAGTGAAACGTCGGGGTGGTCCGATTGCCGCTGTTGCCGGCCGGAATTCGCAGGAGCGGCATTCCTTCGCGCCATTCCGGATCCCCCACGCGCCGGTACGCGAGAGTTACTTTCCCGTTCAGGTTTTGATCGCCCTGGACCCTCCACTCGACGCTGAGATTGGTGATGGTCGGGTAGGGCGTGCTGACCTCTCCCGGAACGGTTGCGTTCTGAGCGAGCGCGGGCACAACCGCCAGCGCCAGCCCGAGAGAGAGCCTGACTAGCGAGCGCCGGCGGCGGTCCGGAACTGAAACACCCGGCTCCATTCGCCGGTGTCGCCCCGGGAGTCTCGCGCCCGGACCTTCCAGTAGTAAGTCGTGTCCGGGTTGAGAAAGCTGGCTGGTAACTGCCATTCGGTTTTCTCCGATCCGACATTCTGCCACAGGGTGGGAGAAAGCGGCCACCGGCAATCGGGCCGCATACTCACCATCACCTGGTAGTCCACGACCCTGTCGCCGGCATCGGGATCAGCCGCCACCGTCCATTTCAGAACAGGCGCCAGGCTGGCGGAGACGCCGCCGTCGGCGGGACTGGAAACGGTCTCCACCCGGCCCGGCGGCCGCCGCCCGCTGATCTCCCGCCAGCGATGGGTGATCTTCACTTTCGCGGCGCTGTCGCCACTGTGCCGGAACCGGATCCGGTTCTCTCCCAGCGACAGCGCCGGCAGGCTGTGCGGAGAGACCTGAAGATCGGTCACCAGCCGGAAGCCGTCGAGGCCCGCCTGTGTGGGCGGCTTCGCCTCGGCGTTGCCGCGAAGCGCAAATCCCAGGCCGTAGGAGTAGATCGCGCCACCCCTGTTGATCGAAGGGTCGAGGTCGAGATCGGGCCGGATCACGCCGCTCTCGTACTGGGAATGAAACAGGTCGCCTTGGGCCCACCGCGGTTCCCCGAAGAAGATCGAGATGAGGTCACCCCGTCCTTCTCTCACCAGCGTCGGCAGAAACCGGCCTCCGAGAATCGGATACGGGCTCGACACCGGAATCGTGAAAACCGACGGCCGCGTATGTCGCTTGTCCTGCAAATCCGCCACCCGCACGGCCAGGCCGGACCCGCCCGGCGTGCGCGTGGCGATGTTGCCGTAGTGCGGCACCGAGAGATAAGGCTTCAGGTCGATTCGCCTCAGGTCCGGCTCCCAGACAAGTTGGCCGTTGGCGTATCGCTCGGGCGCCGCCGGACGCCGGTCCCGGCCCTCGAATTTGCCCAACTCCGGCTTCCACCAGCGGGTCAGCTTTTCCCCTGGCCGCAGCGTCATCGCCATCGTGTAGTCTTTGGCGATCGCCGCGTCGTAACTGTGATCTTCGTAGTTGTCCTTGGCGGTGACGATATAGTCGACGAACTCGCGGTTGCGCCCCGGCGGGTCCGGCTGCCGGAACCAGGCGTCGCGCGGATGGATGCCACGCTCGATCAGCCAGGCATCTTTCTCAAGTGTCGCCAGGCTGGCAATGGTACGGTTGTCTCGGTTGAGATAGAAGACCTTGACGTTGGAATCCAGAACATGCCACGACCCGTCCCAGTATGCCTCGGAGATCGTGTGGCCCCAGATCTCCTGCACGCGGGCCGGAATGCCGGCGGCCGTCAACAGGCATTTCATCCACGCCGAGGCGTGGCCGCATATGCCGTAACCATACCCGTTCATGGCGCGCACCGGATGCAGCGCGGAGCGGTCCGAAGGGGACCGCTGATACCGCTTGTAGAGCACCCACCACCAGATCGCGAGTGCTTTCTCTTCATCGGTGGTGGCGCCGCGGGTCGCCTCGGCCACGATAGCGTCCACGTCATACCAGTCGTAGAGCCCATTGACGGTCATGCGCGGATTGACCACGGCCGTCTCGCCGGTGTTCTCGATAAGGATCGCCAGGTTCTCCGGCTCGATCGTGCCCCCAGCCCGGACCGTGTACTCGGCCTCCGGCTTGTCGATGACGACGGAGAACTCCTTGACCTCCTGTCCGGCCGCCGCCAATGCCGCCGCCCCCAGCACCAGTATCACGACGCTGCGCTTGCCCACGATAGCCTCCTCCATCCAGGGAGTGCTGCGGAACCAGTCTACCAGCCGGTGATGGTGCCCCGGGACTTCCGCGCGAAGTGGATAAACGGCCGGAAGAAGACGATGGGCTGCGGTCAACTCAGCGTCGCCGTGCTATGATCGACTCGGCCGCCGGCCGAGGGGAAGCGCCAGGATGCGCGTCGAAGTCGTCTGTTACTCCGGTTACAAGGGGGACGAGCGCCCGGTGCGTTTCCGGCTGGGCCGGCAGGACTACATGGTCGAGGAACTGCTGGACCAGTGGTATGGGCCGGAGAGCGGCTTCTTCAAGGTGCGGGCCGATGATGGCAACGTATACATCCTCCGGCGCCGCTCCTCGACGCCGGAAGGGGAATGGAGCCTGGAATCGTTCCGCGAGCGGCGGCAAGGCGAGGGGTGATGCGAACCGGTATGCTGCGGCTGGCGCACGGATGGACGCTGAACTGCGATCCCGGAGTGCCCGCGTCGAGCGTCCGCGACTACCTCCGTCCCGCCGTTCGCGCCGTGCCTTCCGCCATGGCGAACCGCTTGGGCTTCTGCGCGCTATCCTTGGTCACCGAGACGGAGCATGGCGTGTCTTCGCGCTGGACCGTCACCAATCGCGGACTGGACGTCTCGGTTGCCACCGCCGGCGTTGAAGATCATGACATCGCCATGGAGTTGCTGCTGTGCCTGGGCCAGGTGCTCTGGGAAAAGCTGTCGGAGCCGGAGTGCCGCGAGTATGGCCTGTTGCTGCGCGACGAGGTCCAAAGAGGGATCGAGGGCGAGATCGACGAGCAGGCGCTGGCGCAGAAGCGCTCCCTGTTTGAAAGCCGGTGCCAGGCCACGCGCGTGAAGCGGCTCGCACGCTATGCCCAAGCCTCGTTCGCCGGGACGGCGGCCGAATACGTTCACTGTCTCTGGCACGACGTCCAGGTCCGTGGCGGTCCCACCCATCTGCCCGCGCCCCAATTGCGGCGGCGCCTCGAGTTGCTGCGCCGGTGGTTCCCGCCGGATCGCGGATACCGCCTGTTTGCCGCTGCCCCGCGCTAGACGGCTTCCATCGTAGACGGCGGCTTGGAGGCGATGTTGTAAGTGACGCTCACCACTCCCGGAACCTCCTTGGTGAGCCGCGCCGCCAGCTTCTCCAGGACGCGCGGGGCAAGCCAAACCGGCTTGGCCGTGCGCGCGTCCACGCTGCTCCAGCAGCGGACCTCGATCTGCCGCCCGTACTCGCGCTTGCCCTTCCGCATGCCCGGGAAGCGGTCTTCGTGCAGGATCGCCATGCACTGGAACTTGGCGACGTTTTTCAGTTCCTCCTCCAGGATCGCGGTCGCTTCCCGGACCAGCCCGATCGACTCGGGCGAGGCTTCTCCCACGACCCGCGCGGCCAGTGCCGGTCCCGGGAACGGCATCCGCTTGTACCACGCTGCCGGCAACCCCAGCGCCTTGGCCAGCTTCCGGACGCCGTCCTTGCGGAGTTGCAGCACCGGCTCGATCACTCCGTACCCGTATGCTTCTTCCGGATCGATGCCCAACTGGGCCAGTACGTTGTGCTGCCGCTTGACCCCGGCCACTGTCTCCTCGACATCCGTCAGAATCGTCCCTTGCAGCAGGAAGCGCGCGCCGCTCCGCTTGACCAGCGCGCCGAACACGTCCTTGTAGAAGGTCTGTGTGATGGCTTCCCGTTTCTCTTCCGGATCGCGGAGCCCCTTCAGCGCATCGAAGAACGCCTCCTTCGCATCCAGCACCTGGACACGGATGCCCAGGTCGCGGAAGGTGCGGACCACGGTCCGGGCTTCGTCTTTCCGCATGAGGCCGTTCTCGATGAAGTAGGCGGCCAGCCTCTTTCCCAGTGCCTTGTGGCCCAGCACGGTCACCACCGAAGAGTCCACACCTCCCGAAAGGGCCGTGATGGCGGTGGACTCGCCCACGGTCTTCGAAATCTCCTCGGCCTGCCGGCGAATGAACTCCCTGGTATTCAGCTTTGCGGCGGGTATCTCCACGATCTGCATTCGTGATCTCCTGAATCGCTGTTCTCTCAATTGTGGTCCCGGGTCTGCGGGGCAGATGCCAGTATAGCTCGCGCGGCTGGCAAGCTTCGCCGTCGTCGCGCTATCCTGCCTGTTTCAGCTCCCGGATGGGAGACGACATCATGCCTGGACTATTCGCCATCAGCGTTGACTCCGCCCGCGGCAACGCCGACTTTCTTGAAGACCTTTTTTGGGGAACCTTCTATCATCAGCACCTCGGAGAGGCCTACGCGGGCCTTTCGACCTGGAACGCCGGGGAGTTTCACATCCGGACCCACCGGGGGCGGTTCCGCGCCACCTTCAGCGGAGACATGGAGGGTCTGGGGGGAACCGAGGGTATCGGATACTGCGGCCCCGTCCGCGAGCCGTACTTCACCGAATCGCGCCTGGGGCGCCTTTCCGCCGCCTTCTCGGGCAACGTGACCAACCTGTCAGGCCTTCTGGCGCGCTTCAAGAACCAGGGCCATGTGCTCACGCGCGGAGACGACATCGAGATTCTGACCATGCTTGTCGCCCAGGGCGCCGACGCGGTCGATGGGATCCGCAAGCTGGCCGCGGAAGTGGAAGGCGCCTTCTCCCTGCTCCTCCTGACGCAGGAAGGGGTGTACGCCGCGCGCTGCCCCGCCGGGCACTGGCCTCTGATCATTGGAGAGAAGGAAGGCGCGGTGATCGCCGCCTCCGAGTCGGGCGGCTTCGCCAACCTGGGTTACCGGCGCGTGAGGGACATCGAGCCGGGCGAGATCGTTCTGCTGAAGAACGGCCGCTGGGAATCGAAAGGCAGGATCGCCTCCGAGCGGACGCAGGTGTGCAGCTTCTACTGGGTCTATACCGGGTTCCCCAACAGCGTGTTTGAGGGCGTTCCGGATTCCCTCGTCCGCAAGCGGCTGGGAGCAGCCCTGGCCGCCCGCGACATCGCCCGCGGCTTCATCCCGGACGTGGTCATTCCGGTCCCCGATTCCGGCCGGTTCCACGCCATCGGCTACCACCAGGAGTTCTGCCGCCAGATGATGGTGGGAACCCTCCCCCGCATTCCCTTGTACGACGAGTTGCTATTGAAGTACCCCTATGCCGGCCGCAGCTTCATCCCGCGCGATCAGAAGCAGCGCGACAAGGAAGCGCGCATCAAGCTCCTGGCAAGCGGGGAAGACTGCACCGGCAAGACCGTTGTCGTATGTGACGACTCAGTCGTCAGGGGCACGCAGGCGCAGACGGACCTGGTGCCGAAGCTCCGCCGGTCGGGAGTCAAGGAGATTCACTTCCGCATTTCCAACCCCGAGCTGCGCTCCCATTGCCGTTGGGGCAAGACGACGCAGAAGGGCGAACTCCTGGCGGACCGGATTCCCGCCATCGCCGACCGCGCCCGCTACCTGGGCGTGGAGGACCTTCAGTACAACACGATCCAGGACCTCGCGGCGGCCATCGGGCGGCCCTTGGAAAGCCTGTGCGTGGACTGTAGCCTGAGCCGGTAGGCCGGCCGCGGCTACTCGCCGAAGCGGCCCGCCACCAGTTGGGCTAGGGCGTCTGCGGCCTGTTCCTCGTCCTCGCCCTCGGCCTTGATGACGATCTCGCAGCCGGGCGTGACTTCGAGCGTCATCAGGCTCAGCGCGCTCTTGCCGTTCACCTCGCGCCCGCCCTTGGCCACCCGGACCGCGGAGCGGAAGCGCCGCGCCGTCTCCATGAACAGTCCCGCCGGGCGGGCGTGCAGACCCGAGGCGTTGAGCACCGTCACCTTTCGTTCCGTCATGCCTGGGGCCGCACGATGACTTTGAGCACGTGGCCGCGGGCGGCGGCTTCATACCCTTCCAGCAGCTTCTCCAGCGGCACCGTCAGGCCCACCAGGGCGTCCAGGTGGATGCGGCCGGAGGCCAGCAATTCCAGCGCCGTGCGATTGTGCCGCGGCATCGAACCGTAGGCGCCCATGACGAACAGCTCGCGGTAGTGGATCAGGTTGGCGTTCAGCGATGCGCACGGCTTGCTCTTGGGCAGCCCGCCGAACAGGCTGACGCGCCCCCGCTTGGCGGCCAGCGTGACGGCCTGCTCCTGCGCCTGCGCCGATGGAGCCGCCACGATCACCACCGTTGCGCCCGCACCGCCGGTCTCCTGGAAGACGCGCGCGGCCACATCCTCCTGCGCGCCGTCGATCACCGCGTCGGGCGCGAACGCCCGCGCCAACTCGAGTCGATGCGCCTGCACATCCACGACGATCACTTTGGCGGCGCCGCGCACCCGCGCCAGCTCCGCGTGCAGGCAGCCCATCGGGCCGGCGCCCAGGATGACGACCGTATCGTCGAGCCCGACATTGAGCAACTCCTGGCCGTTGATGGCGCAGGCCAGCGGCTCGGCGAGCGCGGCCTGCTCCAGACTGAGCTTCTCCGGCACGCGATTCACGCAGCCGGCGCGCACCGCCGGCCAGGGCACGATCATGTAGTCGGCGAATCCGCCGTCGAACTGGTAGCCGATCGAGCGCAGGTTGTCGCACATCGTCTGCGCGCCGCGCCGGCAGTAGACGCAGTCGCAGCAGGGCACCGCCGGGGCCACCGCCACGCGGTCGCCGGTGTTCCATCCGGTGAGTGCGCCGCCGGCCTCCACCACCGTCCCCGCGATCTCGTGTCCCACCACCACCGGACCGGTGATGTTGCCGGCGCCGAAACGGTACGTGCGCAGGTCGCTGCCGCAGATGGCGCAGGCGGCCACGCGGATCAGTAGTTCGTTCTCCGCGGGAGCGGGAATCGCGCGCTCCTCCAGCCGCAGGTCTTCGGGGCCGTGCAGCACCGCCGCTTTCATGCGCTCGCCTCCGTGAGGATGGCGATCACATCCTCGGCATTCGTCGCTTGGATCATCCGCTCAACCATCTCCCTTCTCTCCAGCACGGCGGCCAACCCCGCCAGCAGATGCAGGTGTTCGTCGCCCTTCCCGGCCAGCCCGAATGCCAGGTAGACCATCCGGCCGCCGCCCCACTCGACGCCCTCGGGCATTTGGAGCACGACCACGGAGCTCTTCCTGATTTCGGATTTGACCTCGTTGGTTCCATGGGGTAGCGCCACGCCGTCCGTGATCCAGGTGCCGTGGAGCGCCTCTTTCTCGATCATGCCCTCCACGTAGCGCGCCGTGACCTCGCCCGCCGCCACCATCACCTTGCCGATAGCGCGCACGGCCTCCTCGCGGCTGGCCGGCCGGCGGCCCAACAGGATGTGGTTCGCGTCTATCGGAACCGGCATGGCTCAGCTTCGCGCCTCCGGCTGGAGGTCCCGCAGGATCTGCTCATAGGCCGGTGAGTGGATGTACTCATCCACCACATAGACGCGCGCCCGGGGGGCGATCTGCGTCACCCGCGCCGCCAGGCTCCGCTGGCACACCACCATCTCCGCCGTCGCCGGCATCTCGCTGATGGCCACGTGATCCACGGGAACGTCCAGCCGCGCGGCCTCCAGCTTCCGCCGCAGCACCGCCGCGCCGATGACCGACGACCCCATGCCCGCCTCGCAGACGAACAGGACGGCGGCCGGCCGCCCCGCATCAGCCTCGGGTTCGGCGGCAAAGCGGAACTGCTCCGCCCCGGCCTCGGGGGGCGCCGAGCGCTTCACGATGGGCGCCGCCACCAGGAACGTCACCACCCCGCCGGCCGCGATTCCGCAGAGCACCGGCAGCAGCTCGCCTTTGGGCGCCAGGGCGATGGCGGTGAAGATGCTCCCCGGCGAGTATGTCGCCACCAGCCCGGCGTGCATCGTGACGAACACCGTGGCCGCCGCGAAGCCTCCCGCGATCATGGCCAGCAGCGTGAGCGGATTCATCAGCACGAAGGGAAAGTAGAGCTCGTGGATTCCCCCCAGGAAGTGGATGATCAGCGCGCCCGGCGCCGATGTCCGGGTCGTGCCCTTGCCGAACAGCCAGTAGGCGCACAGCAGTCCCACGCCCTGCCCCGGGTTGGGCTCCAGAAGGAAGAAGATCGACTTGCCGAACTGCCGGGCCTCGGCCACCCCCAGCGGCGCCAGCACGCCGTGGTTGATGGCGTTGTTGATGAACAACACTTTGCCGGGTTCGATGAACAGGGCGATGAAGGGCAGGTAGCCGGCCTCGGTGATGCGGCGGGCGCCGGCCGAAAGCGCAGCCGTCAGTCCGGCGACAAACGGCCCGGCCAGGGTGAAGCCGGCCAGCGCCAGCCCCATCCCCAGAATGCCCGCCGAGAAGTTGTTCACCAGCATCTGGAATCCCATGGGGACGCGGCGGCCGCAGCGCTGGTCGAACTGCTTCATCAGCCACCCGCCCAGCGGTCCCATCGCCATGGCGCCGATGAACATGGGGATCTGGCTCCCGGCCACCATCCCCATGGTGCCGACAGCGCCCACCAGTCCGCCGCGCGCGCCGTGCACCAGCCGGCCGCCGGTGTAGCCGATCAGCACCGGCAGCAGGTTCAGGATCATCGGGTCCACCAGCCTTGCCAGGTGGCGGTTGGGAAGCCATCCCTTGGGCAGGAACAGCGCGGTGATCAGACCCCAGGCGATGAAAGCTCCGATGTTGGGAACCACCATGCCGGCCATGAATCCGCCGACCTTCTGCATGCGCGCCTGGATCATCGTTGGTTCGCCGCGCCCGCGCGCGGCCGCTTCGAACGGCAGGTTCTTGAGTATATCGCAGGCCGGGGCTTCAACCGGCGGCGTTCAGCTCGACGACGAACTCGGGCGCGGGATACCCGGCGGCTCCGAGGGCGTCTCGAATCGCCTGCTGCGTGTCGAAGTAGACCTGCCAGTAGTGGTCGTTGTGGCAGTGCGGCCTCACGGCGATGACGCAGCCCGCCGGCGTGTGGGCCATCATCTTCAGGTCGGGTGCCGGCGCCGTCAGGACGTTGGGTATCTTCGCCACTCCCGCGGCGATGCGCTCCATGGCCTGGCGTGGATCCAGGGAATGGGCCACCTGGGCCGTGACGTCCACCCGGCGGTAGGGGTTGGCCGTGAAGTTCTGGATGTTGTCGGAGAGGATCCTGTTGTTGCCGACGTAGGTGCGGAGGTTGTCGGGCGTGTTGACCGTAGTGACGAACAGGCCGATCTCCGCCACGGTTCCCGTGATTCCTCCCGCGCTGATGAAGTCCCCCACCTTGAATGGGCGCAGGATCACCAGGAACGCCCCGGCGGCGAAGTTGGCGAGCAGTCCGCTCCAGGCGGCGCCCACCGCCAGTCCGGC
Organism: uncultured Solibacteraceae bacterium; assembly: GCA_964406685.1. Classification (GTDB taxonomy): domain Bacteria; phylum Acidobacteriota; class Terriglobia; order Bryobacterales; family Bryobacteraceae; genus JACQZT01. The sequence continues at coordinate 15,478 of CAYOTD010000004.1, forward strand.
GCCCGCCAGCAGGGCGGCGAAGGTGGTGGTCTGGACGCCGAAAACCTCCAGGATCGCGATCACCAGAATGATGGTGAGCAGGACGTTGACCGTGTTCTGGACATAGCGGATCAGCGTCGCTTCGATGCCCTGGGCACGCATGCCGCCGCCCAGAAGGCGCATGGCGAACCGGATCAGCATCCGCCCGCCGATCCACAGCAGCAAAGCCCCCAGGAGCTTCCAGCCGATGCTGATCAGTGTGTTGTTGAGACTCGCAAGAAGGGCCGTCGTATCCATGCATGCCTCCAGCGATTAGCCAGTATACACGCCGCCGGCCAACAATCGGATCTACGCCAGGAACCCCAGGTTCGCCGCGCTGAAGTTCTTCAGGTTGGGGAAGACCGCGTTCAGATCCGCCGCCGCGATTCCGAACCAGGCGGCCAGGGTCGCGTTGTACTGGTCCACGGCGATGGTGGGGATGTACACCCCGCGGTTGTTGGCGTCGTCCGGGCCGTTGAGATCGAGCGTGGGATACTTGCCGTAGACGTCCCCGCCCTTGACCGCTCCGCCCAGGATCAGATGGTGGCCGCCCCAACCATGATCGGCGCCGCTGTTGCCGTTGGCCTGTGCCGTGCGGCTGAACTCGGACGCCGTGAAGGTGGTCACCTGGTCGGCGATGCCCAACTCCTCAGTGGCCTTGTAGAAGGCGGCCAACGCCGGTCCCACCTGCGTCATCAGCGTATCCTGCGCGGACACCTCGTTCTGGTGCGTGTCGAACCCGCCCAGCGAACAGAAGAAAACCTGCCGCCGCACGCCGAGGGTGGCGCGCACTTCGGTCAGCAGCGCCACCGACTTCAACTGCTGGGCGAGCGAAGTGCTGGGAAACGTGGTGGTGATCTTCGACTTGGCGGCGAGAGCGGCGTTCACCGCCTCGCTGTCGCTCAGCCCCGAGGCGCTAATCGTGTTGGCCGCCTTGACCAGCGCCACTCCGTCGTCGAATTGCAGAAGCTGCTGGAACGCCGTGTAGCGGGGATTGGGAATCCGCCCGAAGCCTTGCAGCCCTACGGTGGAATTGGGTACCAGCGTCCCCAGTCGCGTCTGCTGGCCCGCGCCGAAGATCGTGTTGCCGCTCAGCGACAGGACGGTGGGAAAGCTCTGGCTGGCGTTGCAGGATGCCATGCGGTCCGCCACGCGGCCGCCCCAACCGGTGGCGGTTTGCGCGGTGGCCGAGGAATTCTGCCATTCGGCCTGCTGGTCGGAATGGGAGAACAGGTTGGCGGGCACCACCGCGCCGGATTGCTGATACTGCGCGCGGGTCAGCGGCGCCGCCAGTGTCCCGACGTTGAACACTACCGCCATGCGGCCCTGCTCGGACAACTCTCGTAAGTCGGACAGGCGCGGATGGAGCCCGTAGACGGCGACGCCCGTCAGCGCCGTGATCTGCTGCAACTGCGTCTCGGACAAGGCCAGCACGCCCCGGATGCGGGCATAGTCGGCGTAACTCTGGGCGGCCCGGACCGGCACGATGGTGTTGTTGGCGTCGTTGCCGCCGAAGAGGAAGACGCAGACCAGGGCCTTGTAGCCGTCGCAATTGGCCGATTGCGCCCTTGCGTTCACCAGTCCCAGGCGATGGACCAGGGCCGCGGCCGCCCCGCCCGACAGTAGGCGCCCGGCGCCGTTGAGAAACTCCCTGCGGGATTGAGTCGGCATCGCATCTCCTCCTTTACCGCTGGACCGCGTAGTAGTTGGACGAAGCGGCCAGGTACAGCGCGGCCTGCGCCTTGGCCCTCTCGCCGGAAGTCTCGATAACGGCTTGCAGGATGATCCGCCGCATTTCGGCGGGCATCTGGCCGTGGAAGAACACCAGGTCGATCTCGTCCAGCAGGTCGTTGGGGCTGTAGGCCAGCGTGGTGTAGCGGTCGGTGCTGATAACGGCGCCGCCTCCCAGACTCCCGTAGATGATGGTGTTCACCTGGTTGGCCCGCTCCAGCGCCGCGGCCGGGCTGAGCAACTGGAACTCCGGTCCCAGTAGGTCGCTCCCCGGCAGCTTGTAGCCGGGCATGTAGTAGTTGAAGACCGTGGGCGGGTTGTGGATGTTTTGCCCCAGCGCCGAGCCGCGCGACGCCAGGCTGTTGGTGTCGTTCACCAGCGCTCCCAGGGCGCGCAACAGCGAGACCAGCCACAGCACCGGCTCGCGCAGGTGGCCGGCGTCCGCCTCCACCCGGGGAGCGTCGTCCCCGGCACGCGCCTCCGGGTCGAGCAGGATGGCCCGGATTGTCTGCCGCAGATCGCCCCGGTCGCTGCCCCCGCTGCCGTTGAAGGCTTCCACCACCCGCTGCAAGTACGCCGGCGAGGGGTTGCTCTTCACCAGGTGCTGGATCAGGTTCTTGCAGACGAACGGCCCGATGCTGGGATGGTAGAAGAGGTTGTCCAGCACGCCGTCCAGGTCCGCCGCAGCCGTTTGGCCGGCGGGCAGCGTCACTCCCAGCAGCAGCTTCTTGGCGTCGGTATCGTGGTTTGCCTCCCAGGCCTCCATCGGACCATCGTAGAAGGCCGGGTTGCGGGCCGCCGGCCGCGCGCCGGGTTTCGTGGGATACGTCCATCCGGTGAGCGCGCGCGAGAACTCCTGGATATCCGCCTGCGTGTAGGTGGCCACGGGCTGTCCGGCGCTATCCACCTGCACCTCGCCGTTGCCCGCCATCATGACGGTTCCGATGGTGAACAACTGCATCAGCTCCCGGGCGTAGTTTTCGTTGGGCCGTGTGCCGCGCGCCGTGTTCGCCTTGACGTTGTTCACCATGTTCAGGTAGTCGCCCATGGCGGGATTGAGCGTCATGTCCCGCATCAGGTCGCGGTAGTTCCCGAAGGCCCGATTCTGGAGAACACGCAGGTAGGGGATGAAGCGCGGCGGGGTCGACGCCACCGATCCCGACACCACCCAGATCTGGGCCAGGGCGAAGGCGACGCGCTGCCGCAACTGGTCGGCGCCGTGGACCGCGTTGGTGAAGAAGCGGGCCTGCACCGGGCTCAGCGAGGTGGCGATCATCGCCGGGTCCTGGTAGGGTGACACCGGCTCCTCGAACTGGGCGTCGATCCAGCCTTCGAAACCCAGGCGCTGCACCTCCTCGATCGAGGCGCGGTCGGGACCGAAGGCGGCCTGCTCCAGGAAGCGCGCCGCGGCGGTCGCGGTCACTCTCGGCGAAAACGTCTTTGGCCGGTTCAGTTCCACACTGGCGGCGGTGGAGGCAATGCTGCCCGGCTCCGGGTTGGTGACCACCAGGGCCACCCGCGGCGTGTGACCGGACTGGCTCAGCACTCCCGAGGCGACCAGCCGCGTCGAAGAGACGAACGTCGTCGTCAACGCCGTGTCGCCAAGGGTGACCGTGGCTCCCCTGACGAAGTTCGAACCGTTGATGGTGAAAGCGAACGGCCCCTCGCTGATCCGCGCCGGCAGGACCGAAGCCAGCATGGGATACGGGTTGAGCACGGTAACCGGAATATCGACCGCCGTTCCGGTGGTGCGATGCGTGACGGTGACGGTTACGGTGTTGGGGTTGGGGACGGCCGCCGGCGGCGTGTATCGTCCCGTGCTGACGGTCCCGACCGAGGAATTGCCCCCCGTCACGCCATTCACCGACCAGACCACTGCGGTGTCGGTGGTTCCCGTGACCGACACGGAGAACTGCTGGTCGTTACCCACCCGCAGGGTGGCACGTGGCGGAGTAACGGTCAGCCTGACTTGGGCAATAGCGGCCGTGGTGGCCGCTAGAACAGTCAGCACGGCAGCGGCCAACCGCGTGGCAGGCATAGCACTCCCTCCCCGTGGCCACCGAGGTCGCAATCCAGAAATCCGGCCCCCGGCAGCCCCTGGGAACAGAATACCACCCATTTGTAGTCCCTCCAGCCGGGACCCGCGCGCGATCCGGAGTCAGTCCGCCGCCTGGGCCGCCGCGGACTTCGCCTGCACCCCGCTCTGTGTGCCAAAGACCGTGGCCAGCAACTCCGCCGAGGGCCGGCGCGTGAACAGGCTCACCGCCACCAGGACCACGGCGCTCAGCGGCAGAGCCACCACCAGCGGGTCCACCACCGGCCAGTTAGGCGATTTGGCCAGCAGGCTGGGTACGCCGAACAGCGCGTTGGAGATGCCGAGGGCCTGCGCTTCGGCGTCCTTGATGAACACCACCCAGAACGCCGTCACCAGCGTGCCGGTGATCATGCTGGCCTTGACCGCCGCCGGCGTGATGCGGCGGAAGAACAGGCCGCCCACGAAAGCCGGCAGGAAAGCCGAGGCGCACAGGCCGAAAAAGATGGCCGTGGCCCGGGCGATCACGTATCCGCCGCGGCTGTAGTAGCCGACCACCAGCGCGATCACGATCCCCACGATCATGCCCAGGCGGGTGACGCCGATGCTGCCGGCGCCCGACCCGGCCACCTGCTTGAAGACGTCGTGCCCAATGCCGGTTCCCATGGTGTGGATCTGGCTGGACAGCGTGCTCATCGCCGCCGCCAGCAGCGTCAGCAGGAACAGCACGCTGAACCACCGCGGCAGGGCGCTGGTGACGTAGATGGGGATGATGCTGTCCCCGTTGAACATCCACTCGCCGCCTCCCGCCGGGACCACCGCCCGCAGGAAGCTGGACGCGCGCGGCCTCACCTCAACCCTGCCGTCGGCCAGCGTCGTGACCTCGGCCTTGGGCATGATGGCTTCCGCCTTGCCGAGCCCCTGCGCCACCACGTGCGTGTCCGGCGTGCCGTTGCCGGTGGTGTCGATATGCAGCAGCTTGCAGGGGACGGTCTTGGTCTCGAACCGCTCCTGCTTGGCGATGACGTTGGCCTTCTCGGAAACCGAGAACAGGCGCCCGCGAATCGCCTCGCGCTTGAAGAAGTAGACGTTGGACAGCGCGCCCACCGTGAAGGCCACGCCCGTCATCATGAGGATGAACACTCCGCCCACCCACACCGCGCGGTTCAGCTCGCGGTCCGATTTCACCGTCATGAAACGGACCACGAGCTGCGGCTGCGCCAGCACGCCGATTCCCACTCCCATCACCAGCGTCGTCACCACGATCCACCACAGGTTGTAGCGGGCCTCGCCCCACCCGAACAGCGGCATCGAGGTCCAGCCCTGGTGGCCGACGGCGAGGTGGCCGGCGAAGACTTGCGCCTTCATCGCCGTCAGATCCTGGTGGCCCGCCACCACGCCGCCCACCAGCGCGTAGGAAGCCACCAACAATACCGCCATCCCGAGAAACATGATGGCGCCCTGGAGCGCGTCGGTGTACATCACACCCTTCAGTCCGCCCGCCATTACGTAGCCCGCCGTGAGCACCGCGAACATCAGCAGGGCCGGCTCGTAGGGGATCTGGAAGTGCGTGGCGATGAACTCGCTCCCGCCGATCAGGACCGCGCCGGCGTACAGCGGCATCAGCAGGAAGATCACCAGCCCGGCGAACACCTGGATGAACTTGCTCTGGTAGCGCCGGCCCAGGAACTCGGGGAAGGTGTGCGCGTCCAGGGCGTGGCCGATGCGGCGCGTCCGCCCGCCCAACAGGACGAAAGCGATGTAGATCCCCACAAAGACGTTGCAGAAGGTCAGCCACAGCAGGCTCATGCCGAACATCGCCGCCACGCCGCCGAAGCCGACAATGGCGCTGGTGGAGATGAACGTGGCGCCATAGCTCAAAGCCATGACCACCGGATGCGCCTTGCGCCCGGCCAGCATGTAGTCGCTGGCGCTCTTGGTCCGCCTCCAGCCGAGGTAGCCGAGGTACACCACCACGAGGAGGTAGACCATCACCGCGATGATTTCCCAGAGTCTCATCTATTCCTCCTCGGCCGCTTCTTTTTCGTGCTTGGCCCAGGCGGCATCCGCCGGAGTCGGTTCCGGTTCACTCCCGCGGCTGCGCAGGAAGGCGTGGATCACGCACAACGCGGTCGCCGCCAGACATAACAGATAGGCCAGCCAGATCCATGGATCCGGGATGCCGAGAAAACCGCTTCCCATCGCTCACGCTCCTTGCTCAAAAGGGTATTGGATCTGTATATACCTATCCCCCCTTGAAATGCAAGGAGTTTTCGCGTTCTATCGCTGCCGCAGGTAGCTTCCGCCCAGCCGGAAGGTCCTCGACACGGCCCCGTCGCGGCCGCCGCGCTGCCAGACAAACGGGGCATCGGTGACAAACGGGCGGGCGTCGTCCACCGGCAGCGCCAGCCCGGAGCTCCAGGCGATGCGGTCGATCGAGCCGTTCGGGAGGGCGAGTTCCAGGTGGTGAATCGCGCCCCTCGACATGGTTTCCGCGCCGCGCACTTCACACCGTGGCCGCGCCGGGCCGCGGAAGGGCCATAGCAGGATCGCCGAGGTTACCGCCGCGCCCTGCCGCGACGGATAGCGGAACTCGACCAGCGGCGCGGCGGTGTCGTTTCCGTCCGGCGAGCCGATCCAGCCTCGCAGCGGCTGCTGGCTCCCCTCGAAGCACTCCATCGAAGTCCCTTCGGGCGCGGCCGCCATTTGCAGGCTCAAGTTGGCCTCGCCGGTTCCGGACCACCAGGCCAGCTCGCGGGCGTCGTGCGACCACGGTTTCACCGGACCCAGTTGCCAGCAGTTGCGGATCTCCTGGCCCGCATCGGCGGTCATGGCATCCAGAACCAGCGCGTACTCGCCCTTCACCCAGAACAGAATCCGCTCGTGCTCGCCCCACACTCCGGCGCCGCGGCCCTTCCGGAAGCTCCACTCGTAGACGCCGTCCCAGTAACCGCCCTGGTAACGCGCCTGTACCAGCGCGCAGCCCTCGCCGAACGCCGTCCGCGGCAGTTGCGCGTCGGCGCCCGACTGGTTCTTCCCGCCCAGGTTCAGCGTGCTGTGCGCCGCCGTCGATTTCCCGTACGCCCCGCGTGGGTCGCTCATCTCGTAGGTGAGGATGCCGGGGTCGCCCACCAGCATCCGGCCGCCGGAACGGAACACGAACGACAGCCGGCTCAGGTGGCTGTGCCCGCCGCCCCAGGTGCTGGCATCGAAGGCGAGGTAGTCCGCGCCCGGCTTCCACGCCGTGCGGCTGAACACCTGGCCGGCGTCCGGGAACACCTGGTCGAGGGGCGGCTCGGCCGGTGCGTCGAGCTTCAGTTTCGCCACCACCGCGGCCCGCCGCCGCAAGCGGGAGAGCTCCGGTGGGTCGGCCACCCGCGCGCCGGCGTCGTTCACGCCGAACAACTCGCTCTGCGCGCCGTAATCGAGCGACCGGACCAAACGCCGGGCGTCCACCCCCGCATCGGCCTCCGGGAACAGCCGCGCCAGCTCCAGGTAGTCGGCGGCCACATCCGTCATCCAGTCGGCGTAGCCCGGCGTCCGCTCGATGTGGACGCCGTCGGGAAGGAA
>CAYOTD010000004.1:22928-25104 GCA_964406685.1 uncultured Solibacteraceae bacterium
TCATCCAGTCGGCGTAGCCCGGCGTCCGCTCGATGTGGACGCCGTCGGGAAGGAACTGCGTGGCGAAGGCGTTCCGCAGGCCCGTGATGCCCGTCTCCAGCAGCCGGCTCGCGTTGAGCAGGAACGGAAACCGCAGGGCGGTGAAGGCCAGCGCGTCCAGTTGCGAGATGCGCCAATTGCCGGACGCCGTCAGGTGGCGCATCAGAAAATCGGCCTGCGCAGCGATCGACGCCAGCACCCGTCCGACGAACGCGGCATCGAAAACCGGGCTGGACAGGAACCACGGCAGCGCCGCGCCCCACCCGGCATGGTGGCTGGAGCCCAGCCGGATGCTCATGTTCAGCGTGTTGTCGCCCTTGCGCAATGCCGTCGCGGTCGCGTAGGGGTCTCCGCGGAGCCAGTCTTCGATGTACGACCGTGCGGCCTTCACGAACCGCTCTTCGCCCGTCGCCCGCCAGGCGGCGGCCAGCGGCCGCAGGTGGAAAAAGCGGTTCAACTGGGCGGGCCACTCCTGGTGGCGGATGTGCCCTCCGCTCCAGTCGATGTCCTTCAGGCCCACCTCCACCGGCGTGCGGCTGTAGAAAAAGACCGTGCCCTTGGCGATCTTCTCCGCCTGGGCGAGGACTTCCGGCGTCGCTTCTCCGGGGTCCTGCACGGGAAACCGGTCGAGCAACCGGGCGCGCTCCAGTATGGCGAGGCGGCGGTCTAGCGCGACAACCGGCACCACGGCGGCAGCAAACTCGCGGCGGGTAATCATGTCACTTGCCGCTCAGGTCCAGCAGTTCCACTTTGCGGAACTCGATCGGGTGGCTTTCCGACTGGAGCGAGATGTAACCTTCCGTCAGGATGGTTCCATCCTTCTTCACCGCCGGGTCGAAGTTGGTCACGCTCCCTCCGCCGATCTGCGGCTTTTCATATTCGAGCACCGTCTCGCCGTCGATGATGTGCCGCACCACCTTGCCTCCGCGCACCTCGACCTCCACGCGAACCCAGACGTCCCCGCGGTAGGTCTTCGACTTCGAGTTGATGCAGTGCTGCGTGATCAGCTTGCCGCCCATCTCGACGTTGGTTCCCGGCGTACACAGGTTGGCCGTGGTGCGCTCGCCCGTGTCGCGTCCGCCCAGAAGCTGGACCTCGATCGAGATCGGGAAATCCTGGTCCTTCTTCATCGTCCCGGGCGGCTGGCAGTGAATCATGATGCCGCTGTTGCGGAATGCCCAGGAGGGGCCCTCGGGCGCCTGCTGGCCCACGAAGCGGTACTCCACCGCGATGCGGTAATCCGAGAACTTCTGTTTGTAGAAGATGTGGCCGAACCGGTTGTTGAACTTGTCGTACTTCTCGTAGCCGGTCTTGAGCACGCCGTTCTCCACCCGGAACGTGTTGCCGAAATTGTCTCCCAGTTCGTAACCGGTGATCTTCGGCGTCCAGCCGTCCAGGTTGCGGCCGTTGAAAAGCCGGATCCACTTCTCCGCCGCCTGCCCCAGTTGCGGCAGTGCGCAAAGCGCCAGCGCCAAGCTAACGATGATTCGATGCATTGGGTCCTCTCAGTTGGCCCCGTGCAGGTACACAGGCCAGCACAGGTACGTTTCCAACGCCTCCCCCAGCGCCCGCGCGCAATGGGAAGCGCTCATGGCGGCGTGATGTTCGAAGCCGTTTCTGCAAATATAGCGCATCAGCTTCTGAAGCTCCGGCACCTCCACCACCGCGCGGCTGCCGAAAGTATCCAGCGGATCGCCGGTGAATCGCCCCTGGCCGGCGTAGGCCCGGATGCAGCCGTTGGCGTCGTCGGTGCTGATACGGGCGAAGGTCACCGGCCCCGAGGGCGTGCGCCCGGCGAGGGCGCCGTACGTGTTCTGCTCCCCCAGAGTGGTCCCCAGAATAGGCGCCGTGCCGATTCGGGCGCCCGGCAAAAAACTCTTCGCCCAGTTCCCGCAATGGAACAGAACGCACTTGTCCGGATCGCCCCCGTAGTTGTTGTTCCAGTCCACCAGCGCGCTGGGAGTCCCGGAGGCCAGTTGCAGCGCGTACATCGAGACCACGCCCGCGACATCGACCTCGCAGGCGCTGGGCATCAGCCGCTCGCTCATCATGCTCATCACGGTGCAGACGTTGACGCCGAAGTTCTGCTGCATCGAGCTCCAGCACTGGATGGCGGTGGCGTTCAGATCGTTCTCCT
>CAYOTD010000004.1:25114-26583 GCA_964406685.1 uncultured Solibacteraceae bacterium
GTCTGCGGATGCCGGCGGACCGGCGGCGTGCAGGTCCGCCAGCACGACGGCCAGCTTGGCCATCTTCACCAGCGCGCTGCCCGGCACCTGCGCGGCGTCGGCGTAGCCGCCGATCTGCGCGATCTTCTCTTTCACCCGGGCGTCGCCGTCGGCAATCCCGGCGGCCCGGCCGAAGACCTCGGAGAGATCCAGCGTGCTGACGCCGATCCCCGCCGCCTGAAGCAGTTTCTCGCTGCACCGCGTGGTGTTGAACGCGTTCGGGCGCGCCCCCACCGCGCCGATGCGCGCCTTCCTCAGGCCGCGCACCACACGGCACTGCGCCAGGAACCCGCGCAGCTCTTCGCGGAACTCGCCGCTGGCCGGGTGCACCGTGTGGCTCGCCGTCAGGCTGTAGGGAATCCCGTACTGCCGCAGGTTGTTGCACACCGACACCTTCCCGCAGAAGGCGTCGCGGCGGCGTTCGACGGAAAGCTGGTCGAGATCGTCCGGGTAGGCTTGCACCAGCACCGGCACGTTCAACTCCGCCAGTTTCAGCGTGTCGGACACGCCCTTCTCGTCGCCGAAGTTGGGCAGGCTGACCAGCACGCCGTCGATGCGGTCGCGGTGGGCGCGGAACAGGTCGGCGCACCGCCGGGCGTGGGCCCAGGTTTCTACCGCGCCCAGCTTGGTCGCGCTCTCATCCAGTATCACCGCGTCGATGTCCAGCTCCGCGAACAGGGCCAGCAGATCGCGCCTCGCCTCTCCCACCAGCACGTCGGGGAAGAAGTCGCGGTTGACAATCACGATGCCAAGCGTCATTCGAGACATGGGAAGACTCCGTTACTGTTTTCGGGCGAACAGGCCGAACTCACCGGCGTTGGCCGGCGTCACCAGTTCGCAGTCGATGGCCTGTTTCTCCGGCGCGCCGGTCGCCCCCGTGGTGATGTACTTGTGCGCCTGCTCGACCGCCAGCCGGGCCAGGGTCGCCGCCGGTTGCAGCACCGTGGCCTTCAGATCGCCGGCCTTCACCGCCGCGATGGCGTCGGGGCTGCCGTCGAACCCCACCACGATCACCTTCGTCAGGCCCGCCGCCTTGAGCGCCGCCGCCGCGCCCACCGCCATCGTGTCGTTGCCGCACAGCACGCCTTTGACGCGCGGGTTGGCCTGGATCATGGTTTCGATCTTCTGGAACGCCTCGGTCTGGCTCCAGTTGGCGCTCTGCCGGCCGTCCAGGATCAGGCCGGGGTACTTGCCGAGAACGTCGTTATACGCGCGCGAGCGCACGTGGGCGTTGGTGTCCGACTCGCGGCCGACAAGCTCGATGTAGCGGCCGCGCTCCCCCATCAGCCGGACGAACTCCTGCGCGCCCAGGGCCGCGCCCTGGTAGTTGTTCGAGACAATCTGCGCCACGGCCACGCCATTGACGTTGATCTCGCGGTCGACCAGGAAACTGGGGATCCCCGCGGCCTTCGCCTTCTGCACGGCGGCCA
>CAYOTD010000005.1:0-22872 GCA_964406685.1 uncultured Solibacteraceae bacterium
CGGCTGATCATGCCGTAGCGCACCAGCGCGTCGAAGTTCAGGATCTCGTTCCAGTACTTACGGCCGTAGAGAATGATAACGATCTTCTTCTCGAGCTTGCGCGTCTGCGTGAGGGTCAGCAGTTCGGAAAGCTCGTCCAGGGTCCCGAAGCCGCCCGGGAACACCACCAGCGCCTTGGCCAGATAGGCGAACCAGAACTTGCGCATGAAGAAGTAGTGGAACTCGAAGGACAACTCGGGCGTGATGTAAGGGTTCGGCCACTGCTCGAAGGGCAGGCCGATGTTGAGCCCCACGGTGGAACCGCCGGCGTCGTGCGCGCCGCGGTTGGCAGCCTCCATGATGCCGGGCCCTCCGCCGGAGGTGACCACGAAGCGGCGGGTCGAGTTCTGGATCGAATCCGACCATTCGGTGAGCAGCCGCGCCAGGGTGCGGGCGTCGTGGTAGTACTCGCTCAGCGGGCCGTCCTCGCGGATCCGCGCCGAGCCGAAGAAGACCACCGTGTCGCGGATCTTGTTGCGCTTGAAGTGGGCCAGAGGTTCGAGATACTCGGACAGGATGCGCAGGATGCGCGCGTCGGAGCTGTCCAGAAACACGTCGTTCTTGTAGGCCAGAGGCCGCCGGATACCGCGCATGGTTTCACTCATGGGATTGTGAGGGAGTCTCCCGCTTCGCTTCGAGCCGCTCGATCTTTTTCTCCAGTTGCCGCACCGTCTTGAGCAGCTCCGGCTGGCGCGGAAACGCGGTCACCGCCCGCCTCCACTGGCGCGCGTCGATGGCGGGTTAGCCCGACTTCGTGGCGCGGGCGGCGACGTCGCCGCCGATGCCGCTCTGCGCGTAGACAACGGCGTTGTCGTGGATGGTGAGGTGGCCGGAGATGCCGACCTGGCCGGCCAGGAGCACGTTTTTCTCCAGAATCGAGCTGCCCGCCAGCCCGGTTTGCGAACAGATAATGTTGTCTTCTCCCACCACGCAGGCGTGCCCCACCTGTACCAGGCTGTCGATCTTGGCGCCGCGCCGGATGCGCGTTTCGCCCACCGTGGCGCGATCGATGTTGGTGAGCGACTGGACCTCGACGTCGTCTTCGATCACCGCCGGTCCCGATTGCACGATCTTGTTGTGCCGCCCCTGGGCGTCCTTGGCGAATCCGAAGCCGTCCCCGCCCACAACCACGCCGTTCTGAAGGATCACGCGGTTGCCGATGCGGCAGAACTCGCGCACCACGGCGTGGGAATGGGCCAGGAAATCGTCGCCGATCCCGGCGCCCTCGTAGATGACGACGTGCGGGTGGAGAACCGCGTTGCGCCCAATGACAACGCGCTCGCCGATGGAGACGAAGGCTCCGATGGAGGCGCCCTCGCCGATGCGGGCGCTGGGGGCGATGACCGCCGTGGGATGGATGCCGGGGGCGGGCCGGGGCGGCTGATAGAACAGCGCCAGGGCGCGGGCGAAGTCCAGGTACGGGTTCGCCGACACCAGCCGTGCGATGGGCAGGTCGCGCACGGTTTCCTCCACCAGGATGGCGGCGGCGCGGGTGTGCTTCACCTTGGGGGCGTACTTGGGATTGGCCAGGAAGGTGAGCTCGGACGGACCCGCCTGCTCCAGGCCGGCCACGCCCGAGATCTCGATCGAGCCGTCCCCTTCCAGCCGGCAGCCGAGGGCGTTCGCGATATCGCCTAGCTTCATAACCTAACCTATAGGCTAGGTTAGCGTAACAGCGGGGCGGCAGGATCGATTCTTCAGCCCGCCGCCGTGTTGCGGCTGAGGGCTTCGTTCAGCGCCTGAAGGTTGACGGGCTTTGCCAGATGATCCTCCATCCCGGCGGCCAGACAGGCCTCCCGGTCCCCCGACATGGCGTTGGCGGTCATGGCGATGATGGGAATGTGCCGGGCACCGTCGCCGGCCTCGAGGGCGCGGATCCGGCGGGTGGCCTCGAACCCGTCCATCTCCGGCATCTGGCAGTCCATCAGGATCACATCGAACTCACGCTCGCGCCAGGCCTGAATTGCCTCGGCGCCATTGACCGCCATGTGGACTTCATGGCCCAACTTCTCCAGCAGGTGCCGGGTCACGCGCTGATTCACGGGGTTGTCCTCCGCCACCAGGACGCGCAGCGGCCGGGGCGGGCATGCCAGGCCCGCCGGTTCGGCGTGGGGCTCGGGCGGCGGCGGGGAAGTGTCCACCTCGAACGGCAGCACAAACCAGAAGTTACTGCCGCTCCCCGGCTTGCTGGTCACCGTGATGGATCCTCCCATGGCCTCCACCAGCCGCTTCGATATCGCCAAACCCAGGCCGAAACCGCCATACTCTCGGGCGGTGGACCGGCTTTCCTGCCAGTAGGGTTCGAACAGCGTCTTGAGAGAATGCGGAGCGATCCCTTTGCCCGTGTCCCGCACTTCGTGCCAGATCTCCACCCGGTTGCCAATGCGGCGGTCAACGCCCAGCCGGATCGTCACGCCGCCCCGTTCGGTGAACTTCAAAGCGTTTCCGACCAGATTGAACAGCACCTGGCGGACCCGGAGAGGATCGCCCAACAGCCGGTCAGGGAGATTGTCTTCCACCTCGACGCGAAGCGCGATGCCCTTCTCCGCGGCTCGGGCGCCGAGCACTCGCAGAACGTCGCGCACCGGCTCGTGCGGGGAGAACGGCAACCGCTCCAGCTCGAGCCGGCCCGCCTCGACTCGCGACAGGTCCAGAACGTCGTCGACGATCTCCAGCAATGATTGGGCGCACTGCCGGATGGACGCTGTCAACTCGGCCTGTTGGGGACTGAGCTTCGTATCGGTGAGCATGTCGGCCAAACCGATCACCCCGCTCATGGGCGTGCGGATCTCGTGGCTGACCGTCGCCAGAAAGCCGCTCTTGGACGCGCTGGCTTCCTCGGCGGCGCGCCGGGCCTGGCGAAGCCGGAGACTCTGCCAGAGGGCGGCCAGCAGGAGCAGGGTGGCGCCGGCGGCCGCCGCGCCCAGGCGGATCGCGTCCCGCCGCGCCTCGACCAGATCGCTGATGGACTTGATCCGTCCGGGCACGAAATACGCCCAATCGCGCATGATGGCTTCCAGCCGCCCCTCGTTCGCCAGGCGGCCGATCTCGGTTCGGATGGCGTCGGCGGCGGGAGCGGCCTCGAACGTCGAACCAACAGCCATCTTGCCGGTTATCGCGGGGATGTCGACGATACGCAACGGTCCGCCGGCGCATTCGCCGCCCTCCAGCAGAGCCAGCAGGGCGGCCTGCTCGTCCATGTGGCCGGCGTCGGCCCGGCCGGCGCAGACGGCCCGCAGCACATCGAGCGGCGCCTGGAGCACCACGTACTCGCTGGGGCGCCAGCGGTCGGTGACCTGCTGGTGGCGGAGCGTCTGCCCGACGAAGGCGATCCGTTTGCCGACGGCATCTTGCGGTTGCCAGATGGCGCTGTCTCTGCGCACCAGCAGGCACGTGCTGCTGTCCAGCCAGGGCGCCGTCAGGTGCAGCACACTGCGCCGGTGTGGGAGAACGACCATCAGCGGCCACAGGTCCACCCTCCGCTCTCGCAACGCGAGCTCGGATCCGCCCGGAGTATGAACCCACCTCAGCCGGATGCCGGCGCGTGCCGCCGCCTCGCGCACGGCCTCAACAGCTAGACCGCTGGCCCGGCCATCCGGCAATACCACCTGGAAGGGAGGATCGTTCTGGAACCCGATGGTGTAGGTCCGGCCGTAGTCCGGGCGGAGGCACAGAAACCACCACGTTCCCGTCGCAGCGGTGATCAGTCCGGCCCCCCCAGCCAACAGGCCGATCCGGTTGCTCCTCTTCACATCTAGCCCACTCCAGTCTACACGTTGGCGCAGCGGGCAGAGCCGGATTTCCGTACCGCGTGATCCGCTAAGGCGTATAGCCCGTCCCTATTCAGGTTATCGTCTTGACAGTCAAACGCGTTACGGAATTCGCGGGCCGGGATGACATCCGCCCGGCGGACTTTACTATAATTGAGGTATTGCCCTCTTAGTGTGGTAGTGTGTTCGAGCCTGCCTTTGGGCGGCAATCCGTCCGGACTTCGAGCATGTTTGAGAACCTGTCCGACAAGTTGCAGCGCGTTTTCAAGAACCTGCGCGGCGAAGGAAAGCTGACGGCCGAGAACATGGAATCGGCCCTGCGCGAGATCCGCGTGGCGCTGCTGGAGGCCGACGTCCATTTCCGTGTTGCCAAGCAACTGATTGAAAACGTTAAGCAAAAAGCGATGGGAGCGGAGGTGCTCACGGCGCTGTCGCCCTCCCAGCAGGTGGTCAAGATCGTCCGCGAGGAGATGGTCAGAATCCTCGGCTCGCACCAGTCCAAGCTCAGACTGGCCAACGAGCCGCCGACCGTCCTGATGATCGTGGGGCTCCAGGGCTCGGGCAAAACCACTTCGACGGGGAAGCTGGCGCGCTGGCTGTCCAAGAACGGGCACAGCCCGCTGATGGTCTCCGTCGACGTCTACCGGCCGGCCGCACGGCAGCAGTTGAGCGTGATCGCCCGCGACCTTCGCCTTCCGGTTTATGAGGGCGCGGAGCAGGAAAAGACCCCGGTCGATCTGGCGCGGGGAGCGCGGCGGGAGGCGATCCAGACCGGACGCGACGTCGTGCTGGTGGATACCGCGGGCCGGCTTCACATCGACGACCAGTTGATGGAGGAGTTGCGGCTGCTCAAGGACGCGCTGTCGCCGGGCGAGATCCTGTTCGTGGCCGACGCCATGACCGGCCAGGACGCGGTCAAGTCCGCCGACGAGTTTCACAAGCGCCTCGGCATCACCGGTGCGATCCTGACCAAGATGGACGGCGACGCGCGCGGCGGGGGCGCGCTGTCGATCCGGTTTGTCACCGGCCAGCCGCTGAAGTTCGTCGGCATCGGGGAAAAGTTCGACGCGCTGGAGCCGTTTCACCCCGACCGCGTGGTCTCGCGGATTCTCGGCATGGGCGACGTGATCTCCTTCATCGAGAAGGTGGAGGAGTCCATCGACCAGAAGAAGGCCGAGGAGATGCAGCGCAAGCTGATCGACAACGAGTTTACTCTGGAGGACTTCCGCGATCAGTTGAAGCAGCTTCGCAAGCTGGGGCCGCTGGAATCGATACTGGGGATGATGCCCCAGGTGGGCCCCCTCAAGGAGTTGAAGAACGCCAAGGTCGACGAGAAGGAGATCACGCGGGTGGTGGCGATCATCGATTCGATGACGCCGCGGGAGCGCGACAACCACATGATTATCAACGGTTCCCGGCGGCGCCGGATCGCCCGCGGCAGCGGAACCAGCGTGCAGGAAGTCAACCAGTTGCTGAAGCAGTATTCGCAGGCGCGCAAGATGATGAAGAGTTTTTCCGGCGGGTTCATGGGCAAGCGCTTGGGCAAGCTCAAGCTGCCTTTCTTTGCGGACCAGCCGTAGCCCTTAGGTAGCACAGATTCAGGAGATGTTGTTTCCATGTTGATGATTCGCCTGGCGCGGTTCGGCGCCAAGAAGAAGCCCACCTACCGTGTGGTTGTGATCGATAAGGAGCGCGCCCGGGACAGCCGGGCAGTGGAAGTGATCGGGTTCTACAATCCGGTCGCCAAGCCCGCGCAGGTCAACTTGAACCACGAGCGCATCGCCTACTGGGTAGGCGCGGGCGCTCGCCTGTCGGATACGGTGGAGCGGATTGTGAAGGCAAATCCCGCTCCCGAGGCCCAACCCGCCGCTTGAGGGGGCCGAAGTTTGAACTCACCGGTCCGACGCCGGTGTCTATGGGTGCTATTATGACGGCAGCAGGAGGCTCTGGGATGTCAGGAATCAGGGAACTCGTGGAGGAAATCGCGAAGGCTCTTGTGGATATTCCCGACCAGGTCAGCGTTCGCGAGGTGCAGGGCGAACAGGTTACTGTTTTGGAGCTGCGTGTCGCTCCGAGCGACCTGGGCAAGGTGATTGGCAAGCAGGGCCGAACGGCAAGGTCCATCCGGACATTGCTGGGCGCCGCCGGCATGAAACTGAACCGGCGGTTCACGCTGGAGATCCTGGAATAGGGACGTGCCGGCAAAACGCGGGCGGGGTGTCCGTGTATAGTAAGAGATGGACGACTGGATCACCCTGGCACGGCTGGTGCGCCCGCGCGGCAACCGCGGCGAGTTGATCGCGGAGCCGATGAGCAACCGGCGCGAGCGGTTCGCCGCGCTGGGGAATGTTACGGTGTTTCCCGCCGGCCGTCCCGAGGGGGAGAGCCAGGCGCATGTCGTCGAGTCTTCGTGGTGGCATGGCGAGCGGTTGGTTCTGAAGTTCCGCGGGATTGACTCGATCACGGGCGCGGAGGCTTTGCGCGGCGCCGCGGTCTGCGTCCCGGCCTCGGAGCGTGCCAACCTCCCCGATGGCGAGTATTACCTGGACGACCTGATAGGGTTGCAGGTGGTGGACCGGAGAACCGGCGCGGAATTGGGCCGGGTAACCGGCTGGCAGGAGTCGGGCGGGCCGCCGCTAATGGTCGTCGGTGGTCCGGAAGGCGAATTCCTGATTCCCTTCGCGGCTTCGATCTGCGTGGCGATCGAGCCCGAGGCGCGGCGGATCGAGGTGGATCTGCCGGAAGGGTTGAGGGAGTTGAACCGGCCATGAGGTTTCATGTGCTCACGATCTTCCCGGAGTTCTTCCGGGGGCCGTTCGAGCATGGAGTAGTAGCCAGGGCCAGGCAGGCGGGCGCGGTGGCAATCCGCGTCCACGACCTGCGCGACTGGACGTACGACCGGCATCGCAGCGTGGACGATCGCCCTTTCGGGGGCGGCGAGGGCATGGTGCTGCGGCCGGGACCGATCTTTGAAGCGGTGGAAACGATCTGGCCCGAACGGGACCGGGAGCGGCGGCGGGTGGTCCTGCTGTCGGCCCAGGGCGCCCGGTTCGACCAGCCGACGGCGGTGCGCTGGAGCCGGCTGGAGGAGTTGCTGTTGATCTGCGGACGCTACGAGGGCGTAGACGAGCGGGTCAGCCTTCACCTGGCCGACGAGGAGGTTTCCATCGGCGATTATGTGCTGAGCGGCGGCGAACTGGCGGCGGCGGTGGTGATCGACGCGGTAGCGCGACTGCTGCCGGGAGTGCTGGGTAACGAGGCTTCGAGCCGGTTCGAGTCGTTCGCCGAGGGCGCCGGAGAGCCGGGATTGCTGGATTGCCCGCACTACACGCGGCCGGCCGAATTTCGCGGCTGGCGGGCGCCGGAGGTACTGCTGGGGGGCGATCATGCCGCCATCGACGTGTGGCGGCGCCGCGCCGCGGTGGAGAAGACCCGCCGCAGCCGGCCGGATTTGTTGGAAAGGTATTCCTATGAGCAACGCGTTGTTGACGAAAGCAGTAGATAAGCGCAAGCGAGCGGACGTTCCGCGGTTTCGCCCCGGCGACACCATCCGTGTGCACGTCAGGATCAAGGAAGGCGACAAGGAGCGGTTGCAGGCCTTCGAAGGCACGGTGATCGCCCGCAAGAACACCGGCCTGGGCGAATCCATTACGGTGCGCAAGGTCAGCTTCGGCCACGGCGTGGAGAGGATCTTCCCCATCCACGCCCCCGTCATCGATCACATTGATGTCGTGCGGACGGGCCGGGTGCGGCGCGCCAAGCTGTATTACCTGCGCGGCCTGAAGGGCAAGGCCGCCCGCCTGCGCGAACGCGTCTGATCCCAAGGGAGTCCCGGAGCCGGTGGCGGAAAACAGGAAGGCGCGCTTCCAGTGCACCCTGGCGTTCGAGCGGCAGGCCCGCGCGAGAGGATTTGTGCGCGTGGCCGGCGCCGACGAGGCCGGGCGGGGAGCGCTGTTCGGGCCCGTGTTTGCCGCCGCCGTGATCCTGTCGCCCGATCATCCGATCCAGGGGCTCAACGACAGCAAGTTGCTCGATCCGGTCCGGCGCGCAGAACTGGCGCCGCTGATTCGCGAACGCGCGGCGGCGTGGGCGGTGGCCGCCGCCGATTGTTTCGAGATCGACCGCTGGAACATCCTCGAAGCTTCGCGCCTGGCGATGCGGCGCGCCGTGGAAAGCTTGTGTCCACCCTGCGACTATCTGCTTGTGGACGCCGTGCGGCTGAGTTGGCCGGGTCCGCAGGAAACCCTGATCCACGGCGATGCGCGCTCCCGCTCGATCGCCGCGGCCTCAATCCTGGCCAAGGTCGCCCGCGACGAGTGCATGGATCGCTGGAGCGAGGTCTTCCCCGAATACGGCCTGTCGCGGAACAAGGGTTACCCGACGCCGGACCACCGCGCCGCGCTCCACCGCCATGGCCCGACCTTCCTGCATCGCTTCAGCTATGCCCCCGTGCAGGCGGCCAGCGGGGTGGTCCTGTGGCCCGGACAGGGAGATTTGTTCGCTCTGCGGGGGAACCCGAATTGACTCCCGGACCGGCAATCCCTCCGCCCCCGGCTCCCGCGCCGCCTTCACCCGCGAGCCGCTGGATGGACCGGCTGTTCGCCCTGCTGCTCGTCAATTTCTGCTTCCTTCTGGGGGTTACCCTGGTGGCGTTCCCCTGGCTGGAGTGGTGGGAGAGCAACTACTTCAGCGACTTCGGCCCGTGGTGGCGGCGGTTGTGGCTGAACCCGTATTTTCGCGGCGCCGTCAGCGGAGTCGGACTGCTCGACATCTATATCTCCTTTCTGGAGGTCTTCCGGCTGAGGCGCTTCCTGGGCTGAGTTCCACCCGCCCGGGTTAGGTAGAATAGAGGTAACGTGAGCGACACCAATGTGACCACGGCGGAGACCCCTCCGGCGCCGGAGACCAAGCGCAAGGCCGATCCGCCGCGCGGGACCATCGCCGAATGGACCGTGACGATTCTGCTTCTGCTGTTCGGAACCACCACTCTGGTGCAGGCGTTTGTGATTCCGACCGGCTCGATGGAGGACACCCTGCTGATCGGCGACCACCTGCTGGTGGACAAGCTCGCCTATGCGCCGGGCGGCCCGGTGACAAAGTACGTTCTCCCCTACAGCCCCATCAAGCGCGGTGACATCATCGTGTTTCGCTATCCGATCGACATTCGCCAGACTTTCGTCAAGCGGGTCATCGGGCTGCCGAACGACCGGCTCCGGGTGGAGAACAAGCAGGTCTACCTGAACGGCAAGAAGCTCAACGAGCCTTACAAGTTTCACAAGACCGAGTACATCGACTCCTACCGCGACAATTTCCCCGGCGTGCCCAACGTCCGGCTCTACGAACCGGCGCAGGCGATGCTGGACAAGAACGTGGTTAACGGCGAAGTCGTGGTGCCGCCGAACTGCTACTTCGCTATGGGCGATAATCGCGACTCTTCGCTCGACAGCCGCTACTGGGGCTTCGTGCCGCGCGAGAACGTCATCGGCAAGCCGCTGATCATCTACTGGTCCTACGACGCCCCCACCGAGCGTCTCGCCGACCCCACCATCGGCCTCGACCACGCCCTCGACCTGCTCCAGAACTTCTTCGTCAAAACCCGCTGGCGCCGGACCTTCAACCTGATCCACGGCTACAACCTGAACTGAGGCGCCGGGAACAACCCGCCGGTCAGATACGTATCTGCCGGAGGGAGGTTCCGTGCGCCGCAACCGGTTCACTGATTGGCTGGCCCGCAACGCCGCCGAGTGGAGTGTGGTGGTCCTGATGTACCTGTTCGGGACGACGATGATCGTCCAGGGCTTTGTGGTCCCATCGGGATCGATGGACGGCACGCTGAAGATCGGCGACCATCTGTTCGTGGACAAGCTGGCCTACTCGCCCCCGGGCGCCCTCACCGGCCGCCTGCTGCCCTACCAGGACATCAAGCGCGGTGACATCATTGTGTTCCGCTACCCGCCCAATCCGGCGCAGACCTACGTCAAGCGCGCGGTGGGCGTGCCGGGCGACCGCATCCGCATCGTGAACAAGCGGCTCTGGCTGAACGGCAAGCCGCTCGAGGAACCCTACGTCCAGCACATCTCCGCCTACACCGACTCCTACCGCGACTTCTTCCCTTCGGAGCCGCAGGGTTTCCCGCTTCCCGAACGGGCGCGCGAGATGCTCGCCGCCCACGTGCGCGACGGCGAGCTGATCGTTCCCCCAGGCAGCTACTTCGCCCTGGGCGACAACCGCGACAACTCCGAGGACAGCCGCTACTGGGGATTCGTGCCGCGGGAGAACATCGTCGGCAAGCCCATCGTAATCTGGTGGTCCTACGACGCTCCCACCGAACGCCTCCAGGACCGCAGCCTGCGGTGGGACGACATCACGGACCTGTCGATGAACTTCTTCTCCAAAACGCGCTGGGAGCGTAGCTTCCGCCTCGTTCGAGGCCATCGGTTAGACTGAAGAAATGTCGCGATACGCCGTGATCCTGGCGGGCGGCCGGGGCACGCGCTTCTGGCCTCGCAGCCGCACACGCAAGGCCAAACAGGTTCTCCCGTTCCTGGGAGACAAGACGCTCATCCAGCAGACCGTGGCCCGGCTGGAGGAGATCTTCCCGCCCGACAACGTATGGATCCTGACCAACGAGCACCTGCGCGGCGAGATCCTTCGCCAGTTGCCCCGGGTGCCCCCGCGGCAGGTGCTGGCCGAACCCGCGCAGCGCAACACGGCGCCCTGCCTCGGACTGGCGGCGCAACTGCTGCTGGAGAGGGACCCGGACGCGGAGATGGCCGTGTTTCCCGCTGACCAGATCATCACGAAGGAGAAGCGATTCCTGAAACTGGTGCGCGCCGCGTTGCGCGCGGCGGGGAAGGGGAAGCTCGTGGTCCTGGGGATAGAGCCGCGCTGGGCGGAGACGGGATACGGATACATCGAGTTTCCCGACGGCGTCCGGCCGGGGAGCCTGCGCGCGCTGCCGGTTCTGCGCTTCCGCGAGAAGCCGGACCGCGCCACCGCCGAGCGGTACGTGGACGAGGGACGCTTCTACTGGAACTCGGGCATGTTCTTCTGGCGGGCCGGCGTGCTGCGGGAGGCCCTGCGCCGGCACCTGCCCCGCACCGCCACGCTGCTCGCCAGCCTTCCGCCCTCCACCAGCCGGAGCTACCGGCGTGCCCTGGCCGAAACGTTCCCGCTCTGCGAGAACATCTCCATCGATTACGCCGTGATGGAAAAGGCGGACAACGTCGCCGGCATCGCGGCCAGCGATATCGGGTGGAACGACGTGGGAAGCTGGAACGCGGTCTACGAGCTGAGCGGGCGCGATCAGGCCGGCAACGCCTCGCGCACCGATGCCCTGTTCGAGGCCAGCTCCGGCAACTTCGTCGACGCCCCCGGCAAGCTCACCGCCCTGATCGGCGTGCGGGACCTGGTGATCGTGGACACCCCGGATGCCCTGCTGGTGGCCGACCGCGGCCAAGCCCAGCAGGTCAGCGGCCTAGTGAAGACGCTCGAACGCCTCAAGCGGGACGAACTGCTGTAGCGCCCGACTTCCGGAAGACTCTTTTCAGCCGGTCCACCGCGCGATCCACTTCGGCTTCGGTAATGATGTAGGGCGGCAGGAAGCGCAAGACGACGTCGTGGGTGCAGTTAATCAGCAGCCCCTCCTCCATCGCGTCCGTGACGAACTGGCGGCCGGGGATGTCCAGCTCCAATCCGATCATCAGGCCGAAACCGCGGACCTCCTTGATGAAGCCGAAATGCCGTGCCAGGTCGGCCAGCTCCGTGCGGAAACAGCCGCCCGTTTTCTGGATCGAGGGCAGCAAACCGTCCAGGATGTCGAAGAACTCCAGGGCCACACGGCAGGCCAGCGCGCCCCCCCCGAAGGTCGATCCGTGCATTCCCGGCCTGATGGCCGCCGCGGCGGTTTCATTGGCCACGATGGCGCCCAGGGGAAACCCGCAGGCAATCGGCTTGGCCGCCACCATGACGTCGGGCAGCACCGCCGGTTCGGCGAGCTGATAGGCGTAGTAGGTGCCCGGACGGCCTACGCCGCACTGGATCTCGTCGAACACCAGCAGCGCGCGGTGCCGGTCGGCCAGCTCCCGCGCCTTGCGCAGGTAGTCGAGGGAAATCGGATAGACCCCGCCTTCCCCCTGGATGGCCTCGATCACAATGCCGGCGGTGCGGTCGCCCACCCCCGCCTCCAGCGCCGCCAGGTCGTTGGGGGGGACGAATCGTACCCCCGGCAGCAGCGGTTCGAAGTCGCCGCGGTATTTCTGCTGGCCAGTGACCGAAAGCGCGCCCAAGGTCCGTCCATGAAACGAGTTTTCCAGCGCGATGATCTCGAACTTCTCGGCCCCGATCCGCCGGCCATGGGAGCGTGCCATTTTGAGGGCGCCTTCCATGGCTTCCGTCCCCGAGTTGGAAAAGAAGACCCGCGCCAGGCCGCTGGTTTCGGCCAAACGTTTGGCCAGTGGGCCTTGAAATTCGTGATAATACAGATTAGAGCAGTGTACCAAGAGGCCGGCCTGCTCCCGGATGGCCTTGACAATGCGGGGGTGCGCGTACCCTAGAGCATTAACACCGATGCCCGCGATCAGGTCGAGGTATCGCTTGCCGGTGGCGTCGTACGCGTAACAGCCTTTTCCCCGATGCAGGACCAAAGGGTAACGGCTATAATTCTGAACGAGATACTGCTGCTCAAGCGCCTGAACGGTGGCCAGGGGCGAAAGGGGGGCACTTTCGGTGGTGCTCATTCCTCCATTCTAGCGCGCCGGATTTCCTGATCCGGCGCCGGTTGCGGATCCACCTAAGATCCGGAACGGGTTCAGTCGATGAAGTGCTTAGGCGGAATGCATCTGGGACGGGATGCTGGAGTCTTGGCCATTGCCGTGTGGCTGATGTTCCCAGCCGCAGGCAGAGGGGCTGTCGAACCTCGCTTCGGCTTTCGTCTGTATGGCCAGAACGACGGGCTCGAAAGCCCTGGCGTCCGCTCTATGTTCCAGGATCGACAGGGCTTCCTGTGGGTCGGAACCAGCAACGGCCTGTTCCGCTTTGACGGGGTCCGGTTCCGCAACTTCCAGCCCGACAGCGGTTTCTCCAACCCCCAAGTGCTGGCGATCCGGGAGTCGCCCGACGGAAGGGTCTGGTGCGGCACCCCGGGCGGGGTCGCCTTCGTCCAGGCAGACAAGCTCACTCCGGTGGACCTGGGATTGGGAGTCGTCGCGCGAGGCCCCTCGGCGTTCGCATCCGGCGGCGACGGGCGGTTCTGGTTCGCCGGGATCAAGGGATTGTACGTCTGGGACACGAAGCAGGCGCCCGGCGAGCCCCGGTTTCGGCGCCAGGAGGTGACCGGTGTTCCCGCCCGCGCCGCCATCCGGGCCGTGTTCGTGGACAGCCAGGGAGATGTCTGGTTCAGCGCCGGCACACGGATCGGACGGTTGCGCGGGAAACAGACCGAGTGGTGGGGCATCGAGAAGGGTCTGCCGCCGGAAGACTGGGGCGCGATCCTGGAGGACCGCGGCGGGTGCCTTTGGGTCCGCGGGCGGGACTTCATCGCCTGCCGGGAAAGGGATCAGGCGCGGTTTCGGATCGCGGGGCCGCGGATCCCGGAGGGGGGACGCACCGAGACGATCGCGCTCGACCCGGCGGGAAACCCCGCGTTCCCCTCCCACGAGGGGCTGTTCGTCAAGCGAAATGGCGCCTGGGAACCGGCCGGCAGACGTCAGGGGCTCCCGGCTGACGCCACCTTTGACGTCGTGTGGGACGTCGAGGGCAGCCCCTGGCTCGGGCTGGAGTCGTTCGGGCTGGCGCGGTGGCTCGGCTACGGGGAGTGGCAGCTCTGGAACCACGAGAGCGGCCTGAGCCACGAGGTCGTCACGGCGATTGTGCGCGACCGGAAGGGGGGCGTGTGGGCCGGCGCCCAGTCGGGATTGAACCTCATCGCTCCCGGCGCGGGCGCCGTGCGGACCTGGACCACCCGGCAGGGCCTTCCCCACGACGAAGTGCGGGCGCTGAGAGAGACCGCGGACGGCAGTCTCTGGGTCGGAAGCAGCGCGGGCGGGCTGGCGAGAATGAACCTGGACACCTATCGCCTCCGCGTGTACGGTGCCTCCGACGGGCTTCTCAACAACAAGGTCGTCGCCATGGGCGTCGACCCGGAGAACCGGCTATGGGTGAGCACCCGCAAGGGGGTCTACCGGATCGACGTTCGTACCCCCTCGGCACGGTTTGAGGAGATCCCGCTTCCTCCTCCCGCCGCCGGAGAACAGGTCGTCTACGGCATGGTGTACGGCCGCAGAGACCGGACCTGGATCGTCACCGATAAGGGCCTGTTGCTCGGCCGGAACGGAGAGTGGACGCGCTTCCACCGGAAGGATGGTTTGCGGGAAGACCGGCTTATTTGCGGGGTGGAGGACGCCGGCGGGGCCCTGTGGATCGCCTACGACGAACCGGTGGGGGTTTCGCGGGTAACGGCCACGCCCACCGGGATCGAGGTGGCGCACTACGGGAGCCCAAGCCCGATTCGCTCCGGCGACACCAGTTTCATCGGCCTCGACGCGCAGAAGCGGGTGTGGGTGGGGACCGATTCCGGCGTGGATGTCTTCGACGGCAACGGGTGGACGCATCTGGACACGCGGGATGGGCTGCTCTGGCACGATACGACTTTCGGCGGCTTCTTCGCCGACCGCGACGGCGGAGTGTGGATTGGAACAAACGGGGGACTGGCTCACCGCTCGGCCAAACCCTTCCGCCGGCCGGCGGCGCCGCGCGTGTTCCTGTCGGCGGTCCGCTTCGGAGGCGTGGCCATCGACCCGGAGCAAACCATCCGCGTCCCCCGGCAACGCGCCTCCCTCAGCATCGAGTTCGCCGGGCTGAGCTTCGCGCTCTCCGGCGACGTCCGCTACCGGTACCGGCTGGTGGGCGTCAACGACAACTGGAGCGAGACCGCGGAGACGAGGTTGGATTTCCCCGCCCTTCCCGCCGGCCGGTCCCGCTTCGAGGTGATGGCGTCGAGCGCCACCGGCGCCTGGGACGGGCCGGTGACGGGATTCGGATTCGAGGTGATGCCGCCCTGGTGGCAGGACTGGTGGGCGATCGGGGCCGCCTCCCTGATGGCGGCCCTGGGAGCGGCGGGCGTCTGGCGCTGGCAGATACGACGGCTGCTGGAGGCCAAACACCAGCTCGAGAAGGCGGTGGCGGAGCGGACCGAGCAGATCGAGCGCGACAAGCGAATGGTGATCGAGCAGAAGCAGCAGATCGAGCGGCTGCTCATCGAGACCCGCCAGGCCAGCCGCCTGAAGAGCGAGTTCCTGGCCAACCTGAGCCACGAGATCCGGACCCCGCTGAACGGCATCATGGGCATGGCCGCCCTGGCTCTGGACACGCCTCTCACCGAAGAGCAGCGGGACTACATGGAGACCGTTCAGTCCTGCGGCGACTCGCTGCTGCGCCTGCTCAACGAGGTTCTGGATCTGTCCAAAATCGAAGCCGGGCGGATGGAACTGGAAAACGCCGAGTTCGGCCTTCGCGAGACGGTGGAGCGGGTGATCCGCATGACGATGCCCGAGGCGCGGCGGAAGGCGCTCGAGTTCACCTCAACGATCGACGCTCGGCTTCCCGCCCGGGTGATGGGCGACGGCGGACGCCTCGAGCAGGTACTGCTGAACCTGGTCAGCAATGCGGTGAAGTTCACCCTCGAAGGCAGCGTGTCGGTGGCCGTGACGCTGGAAGCGGAGACCGGCGCCGACGTCCGGATCGGTTTCTCGGTGCGCGACACCGGGATCGGGGTGCCGCCCGAGAAGCAGAGGGAGATCTTCGAGCCGTTCCGGCAGGCGGATGGATCCACCACCCGCCGCTTTGGCGGTACCGGCCTGGGCTTGGCCATCTGCGCCCGGCTGGTGGATCTGATGGGAGGACATATTGGCATCGAGAGCAAGCCGGGCCAGGGCAGCCGCTTCTTTTTTGCCGCCCGGTTCGGCAAGTGCGCCGCCGCCCTCCACCCCGAGCCGGCCGAAGACCGGACGGTGCCGTCTTGCCACCGGCCGGGCGCGATTCTGGTGGTTGAGGATAACCTGGTCAGCCAGAAGGTGGTGACGGGCCTGCTCCAGCGGCGCGGGTGCAAGGTGACGGCGGTGGAGAACGGCCGGCTGGCGCTGGAGGCGATCGACCAGGAACGATTCGACCTCGTCTTCATGGACATCCAGATGCCGGAGTTGGACGGACTGGCCGCCACGCGGGCCATTCGGAAACGCGAGCAGGACAACGGCAACCACACCCCGGTAATCATGCTGACCGCCAGCGCCATGGCGGACGAACGCGAGCGTTGCCTCCGCGCGGGGGCTGACGGCTTTCTCACCAAGCCGCTGCAACCGGACCGGCTGGACGAGACCCTGGAAGCCTTTCTGCGTTGAGGCCCCGCAGATCCTCACCGGCACGCTATCATTGGGAGTTCATACTCCGATTCGATGGAACAGTCCTATTACCTCAACTTGGCCGCGCAAGGGTTGCGAATGCCGATCGGCGCGGACCTGATCCTGCACGAGAACAGCGACGCCGAGCAGATCCTCCGCGACGGAGGCCGGCTGGGGAAGGTGCTGGCGGAAACCGCGCGCCGCTTCCGCACACCCCTGGCGATGCCGCTGATGGATCTGCGCCTGGACAAGGCCGACCTGCTCGGCCCGTTCGGCGTACCGGAATCCGACGCGGATACCTTCCACTTCTCCGCCCCGCCCGGAGAAGACGACGTGGCGCGCGCGGCCGCCCGGACGGATGCCCCCTTCGGCCGCCGCCACCAGGCCCACATCGATTCGATCCGCTACATCGCGGAGGAGACGGACCTGCTGCCCATCGGCATGGCGATCGGCCCGTTCTCGCTGACGACCAAGCTGCTGGCCGATCCGATCACGCCCATCGCCCTGGCCGGACGGGGACTGACGGGAGAGGACGACCCGGCGATCCTGATGGCCGAGCGCTGCCTGGAGCTGGCTTCGGCGACCTTGGCCCGGACGATCGCCGCCCAGATCCGCGCCGGCGCGCGCGCCATGCTGATCTGCGAGCCCGCGGCCAACGTCGTCTATCTGTCGCCGAAACAAATCGAAGCGGGAAGCGACATCTTCGAGCGCTTCGTGATGGGGCCGAACCTGAAGCTGCGCGAGCAGCTTGCCGCCGCCGGCGTCGATCTCATCTTCCACGACTGCGGCGAGTTGAACGACTCGTTTGTGCGCGCCTTCGCCGAACGGCTGTCGCCGTCGATCCTCAGCCTGGGCGGCTCGCGGCGGCTGTGGGAGGACGCGCGGTTGGTCCCCGACGGCATGGTGCTGTTCGGCAACCTTCCGACCAAGAGCTTCTACTCGGATACCGCGATGCCGCTGGATCGCGTGACGGCGTTGGCCCGCGATCTGGTCGAGAAGATGCGCGCGGCCGGCCGGCCTCACATCCTGGGTTCGGAGTGCGACGTCCTGCACGTGCCCGAGGCCGCGGCCACGATCCGCCGCAAGGTGGACGCCATGCTGTCGGCCTAGGCCGCAGTCTCGCCGTCCACCCAGCGCAGGTAGGCCTCCGCCCCGTCGGCCACCGGCAGGGCCAGGATCTCGGGCACCTCGTAGGAGTGAAGGCGCTCGATTTCGGCGCGCAGCCGCGCGAACAGCTCGCGCCGGCTCTTGATGACCAGCAGCCACTCTTGGGAGCGCTCCCGCTCACCCTTCCAACGGTACACGCTGGCGACTCCGGGCACGATGCTGACGCAGGCCGCGGTCCTCGAATCGACAACCGCGCCGGCAATCCGGCCGGCCTCCTCGGCCGATCCGCAGGCGCACAAAACCACGATTTTGTCCGTCATGACCGCCCTTTTTCCCTTCGCCGGAAGGAAACAGTGGAAATCCGGCGCAAACAGGATTATAAACAAATGTAAGGAGTCATTGAGCCGGAGTGTTTCAAGACGGCAGGTTCCGGAGACTGGGAATCGCGGCCGGAGTGGTCGGCCTGGGCCTCTGCGCCGCGATCTCGCTGCTTGGGCCGCACGGCATTGCGGCCCTGCGGAAGAAGCAGGACGAGATTCGTGTGCTTCAGGAACGCAACGCCGAGTTGAAGCGCGAGATCGGCGAGCGGCGGGACCGCAACCGCCGGCTGCGCGAGAACCCCGACGAGGAAGAACTGGAAATCCGCCGCCGCCTGAACCTGCTGAAGAAGGGCGAGAAGCACTTCGTCATTCCGGAGACGCCGAAATAGACGGCTTCACTTCGCGCTTCACCGCGTCCAGCACGCCGTTGACGAACGGCACCGATTCGTCGCCCGAGAAGCGCCGCGCCAGTTCCAGGGCCTCGTCGATCACCACTGCGGGCGGAGTGGGTTCCAGCAGCATTTCGCACACCGCCAGGCGGATGATGTTGCGGTCCACCGCCGGCATGCGGTCCAGGCGCCAATGTTCGGAGTGCTTCTGGATCTGCTGGTCGATCTCTTCCACGCGGGCAACCGCTTCCCGCACCAACCGCTCCATGAACCGGTCGCGGCGCGGTTCGACGTCGCTCTCGCCGTCCTCGCGCATCAGCGAGCCGTAGTAGCCCTCCAGCGCCTCGTCCACCGGCGGCCGGCTCAGGTCCCAGAGAAACAGGACCTGCATGGCCCGCTCGCGCGACCGGTGGCGGGACGGCATGAGGGCTACTTCGCGCTCCGTATCTGCGCCATCAGGTTGGCGGTTTCCACCGCCGACATGGCGGCGTCGAAACCCTTGTTGCCGCTCTTGGCGCCGGCGCGGTCGATGGCCTGTTCGAGGGTGTTGGTGGTCAGCACGCCGAAAGAGACGGGCACGCCGGTTTCCAGCGCCGTCTGCGCCAGCCCCTTGGCGACCTCGGCCGCGATGTAGTCGAAATGGGGCGTATCGCCGCGGATCACCGCGCTCAGGCAGATGATGCCGTCATGGCGCTTTTGCCGGGCCAACTCGGCGGCGGCGATCGGCATCTCCCACGACCCGGGCACGCGCACGATCTCGATGTCGTCTTCGGCCGCGCCGGTGCGCGCCAGGGCGTCGAGGGCGCCCGACAGCAGCCGCTCGGTGACGAAGCTGTTGAAGCGGCTGACCAGGATGGCGAATCTCAGTCCCTTCGCGTCCAGTGTTCCTTCGGTAGTCTTGTTCGGCTTCATGTTCTATTCCCCCGTGAAGGCGGGCGCCCGCTTCTCGAGAAAGGCCCGCAGGCCTTCGCGCCGGTCGTCGGTGGCCGCCGTCAGGCCGAAGGCCGCCGCTTCACAGCGCAAGCCCTGCTCGAGTCCCGCGTTCAAACCCACGTCGACGGCGCGCATCGCCCAAGCCGCGGCCAGCGGTCCCACGGCCAGTATCCTGGCGGCAAGCGAGCGCGCGAACTCCATCAGGCGTTCCGGCTCGACCACGTGGTCGACCAGACCGATGCGGTGCGCCTCGGCCGCGTCCACCATGTCGCCGGTCAGCAGCATCTCCAGCGCCCTGCCCCGCCCCACCAGGCGCGGCAGCCGTTGCGTGCCGCCGAAACCCGGGATGGTGCCCAGGCGGACCTCGGGCAAGCCCAGTTTCGCGTCCGGTCCGGCCACGCGCAACGTGCACGCCATCGCCAGTTCCAACCCCCCGCCCAGCGCGTAACCGCGGATGACGGCGATGGAGGGCTTGCCCGCCGCCTCCAGACGGCCAAATATGCGCTGCCCGCGCAAGGCGTAGCGCTCGGCTACGGCCGCGGTTTGAGCGGTAAGTTCCCCAATATCCACCCCGGCCGCAAAAGCCTTCTCCCCCGCCCCTCTCACCAGGAGAGCGCGCTGCGCCGGGTCGCTCTCAAAGCTCGCCAGGGCCTGATCCAGCTCATCCAGTAGCTCTCCGCTCAACGCATTCCGCTTGTCGGGACGGTTGAGCGTGAGCGTGGCAACCCCTTCCGCGTCCTGCTCGAAGAGTATGTGGCGGAAGGACATATGGGATAATGGAGCTTCCGAAGCTACATCATACCGCATGGATCCCCAGCACATCCGCAACTTCTCTATCATCGCGCACATCGATCACGGCAAGTCGACCCTCGCCGACCGCCTGCTGGAGGCGACCGGCGCGCTGAGCGAGCGCGAAATGATGGAGCAGGTCCTGGACAGCATGGACCTGGAGCGCGAACGCGGCATCACCATCAAGGCCCACGTCGTCCGGCTCAACTACATCGCCGAGGACGGTGACCAGTACCAGTTGAACCTCATCGACACGCCCGGACACGTCGACTTCACCTATGAAGTCTCGCGCAGCCTCCAGGCCTGCGAGGGGGCGCTGTTGGTGGTGGACGCCTCGCAGGGAGTGGAGGCGCAGACCCTCGCCAACACCTACCTGGCCCTGCACCACAACCTGGAGATCATTCCGGTGATCAACAAGATCGACCTGCCGTCGGCAGACCCCGAGCGGGTGCGCGAGCAGATCGAGCAGGTCATCGGCCTGGACGCCGCCGGCGCGGTGCTGGCCAGCGCCAAGCAGGGTGTGGGCGTACACGAGATCCTGGAGGCGGTGGTCCACCTGGTGCCGCCGCCGCGCGGCAACCCGGACGCTCCGCTGCGCGCGCTGATCTTCGATTCCTGGTTCGATCCCTACCGCGGCGTCATCTGCCTGGTGCGCGTGGTCGACGGCTGCCTGCGCACGGGCGGCAGGATCCGCCTGTGCTCCAATGGAAAGGCCTTCGACGTGGAAGGCGTCGGCTACCAGTCGCCCAAGCCCGTGCCCTGCCAGGAACTCTCCGCGGGCGAGGCAGGCTACCTGTTCGCCAACATCAAGACCGTCTCCGACGCCCAGGTGGGCGACACCGTCACCGATGATGCCAACCCCTGCCCCGAGCCGCTCCCCGGTTTCGAGCCGGCCAAGGCGATGGTCTTCGCGGGCCTCTACCCGGTGGAATCGCACGAGCACGGCCTGCTCCGCGATGCGCTCGAGAAGCTCCGGCTGAACGACTGCGCCTTCAACTTCGAGCCGGAAAACTCGGCCGCCCTGGGCTTCGGCTTCCGCTGCGGTTTCCTGGGCCTGCTGCACCTGGAGATCGTCCAGGAGCGGCTGGAGCGCGAATTCCAGATCGACCTGATCACCACCGCCCCGGGCGTGCGCTACCGCGTGACCCGGCTCGACGGCGAAGTGATCGAGGTGGACAACCCCACCCGCTGGCCCAACCCCGCCGAGATCAAGCAGGTGGAAGAGCCGATCATCGAAGCCACGGTGATCACGCGCGAAGAGTACCTGGGCGAGATCCTCAAGCTGCTGGAAGAGAAACGCGGCACGCAGAAGAAGTTCGAGTACATCGGCACCGGCCGCGTGCTGCTGACCTACGAGCTGCCGCTGAACGAGATCGTGCTCGATTTCTACGACCGGTTGAAATCGGCTTCGCGCGGCTACGCCTCGCTTGACTATCACCTGTCGGGCTACCGCGCCTCGCCCATGGTGAAACTCGACGTGCTGGTGGCGGGCGACCCGGTGGACGCGCTGTCCATCATCGTCCACCGCAATTTCGCCTACGAGCGCGGCAAGGGGCTGATCGAGCGGCTGCGCAAGCTCATCCCGCGGCAGATGTTCGAGGTGGCGTTGCAGGCGGCCATCGGCAGCAAGATCGTCGCCCGCGAGAACATTCCCGCCATGCGCAAGAACGTGCTCGCCAAGTGCTACGGTGGCGACATCACGCGCAAGCGGAAGCTGCTGGAAAAGCAGAAGGAAGGCAAGCGGCGCATGAAGCGCGTGGGCCGCGTCGAAATCCCCCAGGAAGCCTTCCTCAGCGTCCTCAAAGTGAGCGACGATAACAACTGAACATGCCGATTGTCCTGCTTGTCCTGCTGGCAGCTTGTGCCTCCGCTGCCGAACTCGGGCGCTGGGACGCCGCCCGGCCCGCCGCCGCCCGCGGCATCTC
The DNA here is from genome assembly GCA_964406685.1 of uncultured Solibacteraceae bacterium. Lineage (GTDB taxonomy): Bacteria > Acidobacteriota > Terriglobia > Bryobacterales > Bryobacteraceae > JACQZT01. The sequence goes on from CAYOTD010000005.1 coordinate 21,668, forward strand.
CGTCGTCCAGACGCCGTCGCCCGATTACTTCCACCGCGCGGTTGTCAGGGCGCGCATCGCGCTGGAAGCGCCCGGCCCCGTCTGGCTGATCGTCGAGTACGACGACCGGGGCTACGCGCTGATCGGCGCCGGCGGGGGCCGACCGGTTCAGGGCGTGGCGCGTCTCAACACGGGCAGACCGCGCCGCGCCGTGTTCGCCTTCGACAAGCTGCCGCGCGAGATCCCGATTGAAGGCGCGGGGCGGGTGTTGTCGCTGGCTCTCGTCGATTCTCCTCCGTCACCCGAGCCCGAGCCTCAGCCGCGTCCCGAGGTCACGCTTCGCTCGCCCATGCAATTGGTGACCACGGCCGGGGCCGACGCCGATTCGCCCGAGAAGCTCCCCGAGACGCTCGCCACCATGCGCCAACTGCTTCCCCTGGCGCGCGCCCTGGGCTTCAACGCCATCGAGAGCTACGTCAAGTGGAACTTCGTCGAGCGCCGCCCCGGCGTGTTCGACTGGTCCTTCTACGACGCGGTGGTCGAGGAGTGCGAAAGGCACGGCCTGAAGTGGTTCCCATTGCTGATCGTGGGCTCGGCCTACACCCTGCCCGACTGGTATCACGACTCGCCCGACAACGTCGGCTTCGAGTGCCTCGAACACCGCCAACGCAACGACATCCAATCCATTTTCGCGGGCACGCAGGACAAGTACGTGCGCCGCTTCCTGGCCGAGTTCGGCAAGCACTATGGATCCCGCCCCGCGCTGATGGGCGTCCGCCTCGGCCCAAGCGGCAACTACGGAGAGGCGCAATACCCGGCACGCGGCAACTGGGGCTACCGCGGCCAGCCGATCCACACGCACATCGGCTACTGGGCGGGAGACCGGTTCGCCGCGCCGTCGTTCCGCGCCTGGCTGCGCGCGCGCTATGCCACGCCCGAAGCCCTCGGCGCGGCCTGGGAGGAACGGATCTCCTCGTTCGACGACGCCGCGCCCTTCCTGCCCGCCACCGCCGCCGGCCGGCGCAAGCGCATCGATTTCAGCGACTGGTACATGGGCGCGATGAGCGAATGGTGCGGCAAGTGGGCCGCCTGGGCGCGCGAGGCGATGCCCGGCGGCGTGATCCACCAATCCTCCGGCGGCTGGGGACCCATCGAGATCGGCACCGACTACAGCTTCCAGGCGCGCGACATGGCACGGCTGAAGGGCGGCATCCGCCTGACGAATG
>CAYOTD010000006.1:0-3706 GCA_964406685.1 uncultured Solibacteraceae bacterium
CTTCTACGGCGCCTGGGTGAAATCCTCCAAGTTCAGCGATCTCGAAGCCGGATCCACCAATCTCTTTACCCAGACCATTGTCCTCGAACACGAGGGATTGGAGCGGGTTGCGTAGCCGGGGGTTCAGGGTTGACGGTCGAGGAATGGTCAATTGGGTATGCCTGTTGCCAGCCAAAGAAGGACATAAGGAATGGCTACATTACAACAAAAACGCGAGTTTGACTTTAGTCTGCCGATCGGTGTGATCGACGGCGAGGGCCGTGTCTGCCGGGATGGTGCGCTCCGGAAGATGACAGGGCGCGAAGAGGCAATCCTTGCGGACCCCCAGAACCAGCGTAACGGAGGCAAGCTCGTCACCGAGCTTCTTCACAGCTGTCTGGTTCGCCTGGACGGTATGGAACGACTCACGCGCGAGACCGTGGGAGGCATGTATTCAGCCGATCGCAACTACTTGCTGTTGAAGCTGCGTATTGCGACCTTCGGTCCCGACCTGCGGGCGAGTTACACCTGTCCCGCGTGCACCCACCTGATGCAGGTGACGGAAGATTTGGAGACCTTGCCGATCAAGACGCTGGAGAACGGCGAATCGGTTGAGGATATACGGGTCGAGTTGGAAGACGGCTACCTTGACAAGAACGGCGAGGTCCACACGGCCTTGCGGCTGCGTCTGCCGACGGGAACCGATGAGGCGGCGGTCGCTCCCCAAATGCATAAGAACGCCTCGCTCGGAAAGAACGCCCTGCTCGCCCGTTGCCTGAAAGCACTGGGGGATATGCAGCAACAGCGGATCAATGCCCTGGGCCCCCGCATCATGGCGGACCTCACCATGTCGGATCGGCGCCTCATCGATCGCGCCCTCAATAGTGCTGCGCCGGGTGTTGACCTGATTCGTGAGATCGAGTGCCCTGCTTGCGGCCATGAGTTCAAAGCCAGTCTGGATATGACCCATTTTTTATCCATGGAGTAAGCCTGGAGGCCCTGCGCAAGGAGATCTTCTTCCTGGCTTACCACTTACACTGGTCCTGGAGCGAGCTCATGGAGATGAGCACTGACGAGCGCAGCGTCTTCGTGCAGTTGCTTGTTGAGCAAATCGAACGTGAAAATGCGGAAATCGAGGCGGCGAGGAGGCGCTAGCACATGCCTATCGCACTGCTGTTGCAGAAATTCGTAAAGGCGCTGCAGAAGGGCGGGCGCGAGCTCTCGCCGTGGATAGCGATGATCGCAACGGAAGAGTTGCTGCTGGGGCGGGCGCGCAGTGCCTTTCTGGTGCACTGGTTCGGCGGTGGCCTCCCCTTGTATGGATTCTATCTCCGGGTGGCGATCGAAAACCTGCCCGCCCTGCGGGAGCGCTATCGAGAAGTGAGCGGCCGCACGCTTCCCTCTCGTGGAGGTCTGAACCTCACCGAGCCCCTTGCCGGTCTCGCGGGCACGGCCATCGGCATCCTGCTGTCGCCCACGGGAGCCATCCTGGGCGGGTGGCGGTGTGTTGGCCATCCTGGGCGCTCTTGTGGCCGGCCCCCTGATCACGGCCATCGGCACGGGGGCGGCGGTCGTTCTCCTCCCGGTTGGATTCATCTTTGGCCTGGCAGCGGGCGGCACCGGTGAGCCGGTCATCCTTGCCGGCTGTCAGCTTTTGGCCGCCCTGGCCGGACTGTTGGTGGCGGTGACCCGTTTTCTAGACCAACTCATGGGGCCCCGGGAAGCCGTTCGCAACCCGCTGCTCAGGCTGTTTTTGGATTTATTGGATCGTGTGGCGCCCCTCTTCGCCCACGTGCTCGGCTTCGTTGCCGTGCTGGTGACCCGAGTGGGGCCGCTCATCTACCCGCTGGCCAAGCAGGCTGTGCTCTTCATCCGGCTGGCGCAGGCCGTCTTCGCCGCGATCACCGCCGGGTTCCACGATCTCGAAGACCGGGCCGCGCGTCTCGGGCGAGCGCTGGTCCCTCACCTAACCGTGTTGAGCGGGCTGGGCCGTGATCCTGCAGCTCTCCTCGGAGGAAGGCTGCTGGAGCATCTGATCACGCTCTTCGCAAGGTGGAGCAAGATCGCCTCGGTCTGGAGGGGGGAGGCAACCACTCAGTTGCTGCTTTTAGCCGGTCACGTGGTAGGGGTCATCAAAAGGACGATCATCGAGGGGCACTGGTTCATGCAGGCCATTCTCGCAGCCATTCGTCAGGTGCAAATCGTGCTATCCGTGGTGCGGACGGCACCAGCCCCCTCGCCCGGTCCCTCACGAGGGGCGGCAGGCGGAGGCTGGCCCTCCCTGCCCTTTGTGCCGACTTTTCCAGGGCTGCCGGCTTTGCCTGAAGCAGCCGAGATCGAGCGGCGCGCCGGCCTGCGGCCGCCTCCGCCGACCCCGGCAAAGATCGGAAGCCTCATGGAACTGGTGCCACCGGAACTGGTGGATGAGCCTTTCCGTTTGAGCGAGGAGGCGAGGCGGGCGGTGGAACGTGCGCGCAGGTTTCCCCCAAGTGTCTTCGAGGGCGAGCGCGCCTTGATGCGCCAGGAGCTCGGACAGAGCCCCACCGAGGCTCTGGAAGCTCTGCGCACCCGCGAGATGCGCTTTCGCGAGCACCTCTTCCTCGTCGTGGATCGGATCATGCCCGCAACGGTACGCGTCTACATGCCGGAGCTACGCAGCATGTTCCGCACCATCGATGAGCACCTCTATCGAGCCCCAACGCCGGAGGAAGAAGAGCGGGAATTCCCCGTACGGCAGCTCCCCGAGCATCGGCGACTCCGTCCCGTGGTGAGAGAGCTCACGATCTCCTCGCAAGGGGGCGATGACGACACCTTGCGGACATTCAAGGAGCAACTCCTCTACGCCCTGAGGCACCAGGACTATCTGGTGCCGGCAAGGCCTTAAAGGAGAAAGAGACCTGCCATGCCCATTGACTTTGCCGCCATCGCCGCCGATTACGCCCCTCGGTTTCAGCTGCAGCTCAAACCCATCGGTGAATCATTCAAGCGGCTGGGGCAGTGGCTCACCAAGCGGAACAAGACTTTGAACGCCCTGGAACGCTCGAGCCGCCGCTATCCCGTGGTCTGGTTCGCACGGGGCGGCGTATCGGTGTGGATCGATCGGTCACAGCACGGTGCGTTGCAACTGAGCGAGCCGCCCACCTTTGTGCAGTCGTTGCGGGCCGGCGGCACGGCGTTCGTTTCGGGCTTACGACGCACTACGGAAGCGGTGCAAGAGGAAATGATCCTGCCCAACCTCCTCGCTGTCGTGAGACGCGCGCTGGGAGGGATTTTCGGCTCCATCGAACGTTTCCGAGAACCCCGTCCCGAGATGTTCGAAGGGGGTGGGCGCCGCGCCTCGGATCTCTTTGGACTGGCAGCCCTCGCCTTCCGTTCCATCGTCTCCAGCACGGGCCAGCTACGCGGCCTCGCGCGGGATCTCGGGAGAAGCATCCGCGTATTGGGGGTATTGGGGACCGGCGCCGTGCCCTCTCGGGAGCCTGCGGCCGCCCCCGTTGAACGCGGGCTCTCTTTCGCCGAACAGTTGGACATCGGTATGCGCTACCTGGTTGCCGCGCTGCTCATCCTTCCCATACTGCCCGACTATATCGGCACACTCTTCCAGGCAGGTTGGCTTCGCGCGCGCATGGTTCTGATCGACTCGTTCGCCGGTTTCGAGCGCTGGGTATTCCAACTGCGACGCAGGATCATCGATCTCTTCTTTGTGCGCCTCTCCGGATTCGTGATA